>JAJYTC010000135.1 GCA_021793275.1 Deltaproteobacteria bacterium
CACCTTGGATGAGCTGGATCGAGTCGAGTTGGGCAAAGATACCAGACCAGAACGATTGCATTTGGAAGGCGAAGTGCACCACGTCCGAAACTGGGTAGAAGTATGTGAAAGGCTCGTTGAGTGGCTCATAAAAAAGGGTCATCTGACTGCGTCGAAATGCCCTGTGCCGACAGGATCGGAGAGAATGGACAAATACTTTATAAACACTGCGGCGGCGCATCGAATACGGGAAAAGGATGGGGATTGGAGGGAGGTGGGTGGGTTCTTTGTCGATGTGAAATACAATGCTTTTTATCATGTGAAAAACATCCGTGGGACCATGCGTCACCTTGGAGTTCACAACAGCGGGATCAGGCTCTCTTTCCGTGAGTAGACCCTAGTTTATGGAGAATGTGGAAACGGGGAAAGTGCCGGGGCTGTGATCGGTGATAATCGAAAGTGGTTTCGACCAAATTGCGCAGGGCCTGCCTCAATGATTTCCTGCTCCTGCGATGCCGATGTCGAGTGTATTGAACCAAGAACCGGAGTGAGCGGAGAGGGTTATGGCAGTGAAAGTCAGGGAGCGTCCAAAAGGGTCGGGGATTTATTGGCTCTTCATCGACTTTGAAGGCAGGAGGAAGGCCAAGAAAGTCGGCACCAACAAAAAGCTGGCGAATGATCTGGCAAAGCAACTGGAAGCAAAAATCGTTTTGGGACACTTCGAGTTGGCAGAGTCCGACGAATCGGAGCTTCCCACATTGAAACAGTACGTTTTGGGGTGGACTGATTCCACCGGCAGCAAAAATATGGGTTGGCTCGACAAATACGCCAAGCTCGCCCTGAAAAGCTCAACGTGGTCAGTTTACGAGAATTTATTGAAGGTTCACATCCTTCCCGAAATGGGAAATCTGAAGCTTGACGAGATCACCCCGAAACTGGTCGGGGAATTCATTGTAAAGAAATTCGGGCAGGGGTTGCGGAGCCAGACAGTGAAAAATTTGAAAAACTGCTTGGGTTCCGCTCTTCGCTACGCGGTCTCTCCCGACCAGTATATCGCGACAAATCCCGCCAGAGGAATTCTCGTGCCAAAGCCCGAAGACGAGGAACCTACACGCGAACCCGATCCACTGTCATGGGAGGATCGGAAGCTAGTCGAAGAGATTTTTCGGCAAAATAGCCCGAAATTCTACCCCTTGATAATCACAGGTTTTCGAACAGGATTGCGGATCGGTGAACTGTTCGGTCTTCAGTGGCAAGATGTTGATTTTGTGCATCGGATCATCGCTGTACGGAAAAACATCGTTAATGGGAAGGTTACTACTCCGAAGAGCCGGTCGGGAAAAAGGGACGTGAGGATGACCAGCCAGTTGGCTGATGAATTAAAACGCCTCTTTACGGCTCGGAAGGAAGAGAAGCTGGAGCGCGGGTGGTCTGAAGTACCCAAATGGCTCTTCTGCACCGATAAAGGGACATTTCTGGAATACAACAATTTTTTGAACAGGGTCTGGAACCCCGTATTCGCCAAGACAGGGCTTCGGCGGCGTACTCCCCACGATATGCGCCACACCTATGCGACGCTCAGGCTGAGCAACGGCGACTCGCTGGCTGAGGTCAGCAAGGAAATGGGGCATAGCTCCTCCGAGATCACCTACCGAACCTATTACAAATGGTTGCCAAAAGAGAGCCGAACCGACATCGACGCTCTGGATGACCCGCAACCATCCGCAACCTATACGCAACCAGAAAAAGAAAAAGGACTTGACTAATCCGTCTAAGTCCTTGATTTTCTTAAGAGGGCGACGCGGGGGTCGAACCCGCGACCTTTGGTTCCGGAGACCAACGCTCTATCCACTGAGCTAGTCGCCCATTCCTTAGGCAGGCAAGTACCACAGGCCGCGCTTTTTGTCAAAGCATAGCTTCTAGCCGATACGCGGCGGACCGGACCCCGAGGGGGGGCGCATAGTCGTCAACTTAGCAGCCTGATACGCAGTTCCAGCCCCGGGCCCCATTTCTCGGTGTTCTTCGTCTTCCTTTATCGTGGATGCAATATTTTAACCACGAAGCGCGCGAAGAATCACGAAGCAAAATCAAAAGGCCTTGCCCTGTCACCATCTATGCTACATTCGAACGCTCAAACACCGCCGGATCGTTGCCATGCTTTCCGGCCTTCGTGCCCTTCCTCTCTTCGTGGTGATAACAGCCCTGCCCCGCAGTTAGGCAAAACGAAGCCGTATCACCGTGACCCGAGCTTCGGTCATTGAAGAAATTCGGGCATCTTCGCGCACTCGGGCTGCATTTCCTCTTTTTTCGCAGGGCGGACCTCTTTAATCACAATGTCGAACTCAGCCCAGGTTCCGGCCCTCTGGTCGTTAAAATCCGCAACGATCGTCTCATCGCGCAGCTCTTTCACCATGAACTGCACGAGGCATCCGCGCTTCATCTCGCGGTACATCCTGCCGGCTTTCAAGCGCTCCTGCTTATAGTCGGCCCTGGGCAGCTCGCGGACAAGCCCCGGGTCGATAACGCCGAAAATCTCTTCCGGCGGGATATAGACCATGACGCGGTCGCCGGCCTTTTTATTCATAAGCGCGGTTTCGACAGACGGATACTGAAGATCGACTCCCATTACGAAGCTGCATGTCTTCGATCCCGTAACGGGACCCGTGCCGTCTGCCGGCATGACCTTCATCTCGTATTCGATCGTAACCTTTGAACATTCTTTTACCAGCTCTTCCATAACTCCCCCGCTTCCGCTGTTTACCGCTGTCGCTCATTGTAACAGCCGATCTCGAAAAAGGGGATATTTTCTGTTTACTGTGCGGAGGATTCTGATTAAAAGCTATGAGGAAATTGAATTCGGGCGCCCGTTGGGCCTTGACGCAGGACGGATTTAACGATGCAGGATATTTCGATTGAAAACCCGCCCCGGCTTACCTTCAAAAATTTATCCCGTGTGGAGGGGCTGGTTCACGGGGTCTTTACGCGACACGGCGGAGTGAGCGCTACGCCCTACGAAAGCCTCAACGTCGCATGGAATAACGGCGACTCGCCCGAGGCCGTGGGGGAAAACCTCGCCCGGGTAAAAAACAGCACGGGAGCCGAATGGCTGGTTACAAGCAGGCAGCTTCACGGGGATTTGGTAAATTTCATCGATGAGCAAACGGCGCAAAAACTCGAAGCGCGCCCGCCAACGCTCGTTTCGCCTCCGGGGGACGCTCTGGCGACAAATCTTTCGGGACTCGGCCTGCTGATCAAGATAGCCGACTGCCAGTCGATTTTGCTGGTGGACCCTCAAAGCCGCATAATCGCCAATATTCACAGCGGTTGGCGGGGAAGCGTGCTCGATATCGCCGGAAAGACCGTGCGCCGGCTCGAGCGCTTCGGGCTAAATCCGGCAACAACGCTTGCGGCCGTTTCACCATCGCTTGGTCCCTGCTGCGCGGAATTTGTGAACTACAAACGGGAGATTCCCGAAAAGTTTTGGCCGTTCCGAGTCGGCCCCCTCCACTTCGACTTCTGGGCGATTACCCGGTCGCAGTTGACGGCGGCGGGTCTCGGAGAGCAAAATATCGAGTTTGCGGCAAAGTGCACCGTGTGCGGAAAATCCGATTTTTTTTCCTACCGCGGCGAAGGGACAACGGGGCGCATGGCGTCGATAATAGGTTGGAAGCGGCCTTGAAGCTTCCGGGAGCCTGTTTTGGATAAAATCATCGAAGAGGCCCGCATCGTTGAGCAGGAAAGGATCCTGGGGCAGATATTCCGGCTTCGGCTGCATTCGCCCAAAATCGCCGGTGCGGCGCGCCCGGGGCAGTTTGTGATGATGCGGGTTCGTGAAGGGACAGACCCCTTGCTCCGCCGCCCTTTTTCGTTTAGCCGGATATACGCGGAAAAGGGCGATTTCGAAATTCTCTACAGGGTCGTCGGCAAAGGCACTCGGCTCATGTCCGGGCTTTTGCCCGGGGCGAGCGCAAGCCTTGTGGGGCCTCTTGGAAACGGGTTCGAACTTCCGGCCGCCGGATCGGCGCCACTCGCCTTTATCGCCGGCGGGATCGGCATAGCGCCTCTTTTGGAACTGATCGAGCGGGTGATGGCGCGGCAAAAAGGCGCGGAAGACTTGCGTCTTTTCTACGGCGCGCGGACCGCCGAGGAGCTTTTGCCCGAAGATTTCGTGCGCATGCCGGGCCTCCGTGTGCACTTTTCAACCGACGACGGCAGCTTCGGCTACAAGGGCCGGATAACCCGGATGTTTGAAGACGTTATGGCGGAGGGCGCCTTTCGGCCCTCCGGGATCTATTCATGCGGACCGCTCGCGATGCAGTATAACGTCGCAAAATGGGCGCTCGCAAACGATACGCTCGCGCAACTCTCGTTGGAGTCGCTCATGGCCTGCGGCATCGGGGCCTGCCTCGGGTGCGCCCTGCCGGCCTCCACGCCAGAAGACCCCGGCGCCGAGCGCTTCGTTCACGTGTGCAAAGACGGTCCGATCTTTTCCGCGGGATCTATCAAATGGAACAAAATCCTGTCACAGCAAACGGTTCCCCCGACCTGGCCGTCGAACTAGGGCCGCTTCGCCTCAAAAACCCGGTCATGAGCGCCTCGGGCACCTTCGGCTACGGGGAGGAATACTCGAACTTCGTCGATCTGCGGCGCCTGGGAGCGGTCGTTGTAAAGGGCATATCGCTTGAGCCGCGCGCCGGAAACCCTCCTCCCCGGATCGTCGAGACGCCCGGGGGCATGATGAACGCCATCGGGTTGGAAAACGTCGGGGTCGAACAGTTTTTGTCGCTCAAGCTCCCCTATTTGCGGGAACTCAGCGTGCCGGTCATCGTCAATATATTCGGCAACACGGTCGATGAATACGGCAGGCTTGCCGCCCGCCTTGACGGGACGCCGGGAATAGCGGCCATCGAAATCAACGTCAGCTGCCCGAACGTAAAGAAGGGCGGCATGGTCTTCGGGACCGATCCGGCGATGACCGGGGCTGTGGTGCGGGCAGTAAGGGCGAAAACCTCCCTTCCCGTAATCACCAAGCTTACGCCCAACGTCACGAGTATTTCCGAGGTCGCCAAAGCGGCCGAGGGGGCCGGAAGCGATATAATCTCGTGCATAAACACGCTGGCCGCCATGGCGGTCGACATTTTTTCCAGGAGACCCCGCCTTGCCAACGTCTTCGGAGGGCTTTCCGGACCAGCCGTGAAGCCGGTGGCCCTGAGATGCGTATACGAAGTAACGCGGGCCGTAAAGTGTCCGGTCATAGGGCTCGGGGGAATCACCAGCGCAACGGACGCCCTCGAGTTCTTACTCGTCGGGGCGAGCGCCGTCCAGGTCGGGACCGCCAATTTCACCAATCCCGCCGTAACGGTGGAAATAGTCGAAGGAATCAAACGTTTTATGGAGGTCGAGGGAATCGGCGACATCAAGAGCTACATCGGGAGCCTCGATACGAGCTGCCTTTTCCCGTTCGCCGAGGATTCATGCTCCCTAATCGAATCGGAGATGTCGTAAATAAAGGTCGATCCAAAAACGCCGCCCGCATAAAGCCCTCCATCGGGCAAAACGAGGTCAGGGCATCGCGGCGCGGCTTCCTCTGTCTGTTTGCAGCCGCCAAAATACTGCGTTCTCCCCATTGATCGCACCCGGTCACTGAATAACTTGTGCCAAGAAAAAAAACAGGGCGCGTTAATCTTAATCCACTACCCTGCACGTTCGAAGTTACATCGAGGACTCTACCCTGCGATTTTCCGAAACTGCGTAAGTGCCCTCGTGTGGTAACTTTTTTTTATTTTTGAACGTGAATTCCACCTTGTAAAGGACGGCCAGATTATGAAGAATGCGATCATTTCGGCCACGGCCAGCTATTTGCCTGAAAACGTGGTCCTAAACGAGCAGTTGACCCAGTTTCCCGCAGCATCGAGGCCGCGCATAGCCTCCAAGACCGGAGTCCTCTCCAGGCGGATTGCGCCCGAGGATTCGTGCACAAGCGACTTGGCGATCGAAGCCGGGCGAGCGTGTCTTAAGAAGGCGAATTTTCCGCCCGAAAAAGTGCAGGGCCTTGTGCTTTCGACCTCGTCGCCCGATTGCATGCAGCCCGCGACCGCAGCCAGGGCGCAGACCGGTCTGGGCGTTCCGCAGGCTTTCGCTTTCGACATGAACTCGGTCTGCTCGGGCAGCACGTTCGGGATTTGCATGGCCGACGCTCTCATAAGGTCCGGAAGGTTTGAAAACATATTGTTCATCGCGGCGGAAATGTATTCCAAGATTTTGAATCCGAACGATTTCAGCACCGCTCCCTATTTCGGCGACGGCGCCGGGGCCATACTGTTCCAAGCAGGTGGCACCGATAAAGGCGTCCTTCACTCATGCCTTGGAACCGACGGTCACATGAACGGAGAACTGGGTGTTTTCGGGGGCGGCACATTGAACCCGTTTTCAAGGCTTTCCAATCCGAATGCGATTTACTTTAAAATGAACGGGCGGGCGATAAAGGAGTTTGCACTCAGAAGAGGTCCCGAGATCATAAGAAGGCTTGCAAGCGAAACCGGTATAACCCTTGGCGAAGTCGACTGCTTCGTCTGCCACCAGGCAAACGTGAATATTTTAAAAGAATTGGCGGCCATCTTAAATGTTCCCTTCGAGAAGTTCTTCGTAAATCTCGACCGCTACGGAAACACGGCCAGCGCATCGGTCATAATAGCGCTGGACGAAGCCATCGAGGCCGGTATGATTCGAAAAGGCAGCCTCGTGATCACCGTTGCGTTCGGCGGCGGATTGAGTTACGGGGCAAATTTGATACGGTTTTAGAAAAGATAGGTGAGTGGGTGAATCGGTGAATGACAAAGCCTCCCTTTACCCGCTCTTTCCGATTCACCTACTCACCCATTCACCCATTCACCCGCCCTTTTGCGCTTCATTCCAAGACGCGCCGCTCCGATCAGGGCGGCATCGTCTCCAAGGCGGCCTCGCTGGATGAGGGCGCCCTCGGGTCCAAGCATCGAGCAGTTTCGGGCAAGGGTGTTTTCGAGGGAGTCGATAAAAAGGTCCCATGCCCCGCCGACTCCTCCGCCTATTACGGCGCGCCTGATGCCGAGGGCCGAGAAGAGGTTGGCAAGAGCGAGCCCGAGCGCCCAGCCCATTTTGTCAAATAGCTCCAAGGCCGCAGGGTCTCCATGTTTTGCGCACTCATAGATCGTTTTCGCGCTCAGTTTTCCGGCCCTCTCCAGCTCTCCAAGCGGCCCCTCTTTTATCCCCGGAACGCGGAGTGCCCTTCTTGCTCCGGTTACGAGCGCCCGCGCCGAGGCAAACGCCTCGAGGCAGCCGTTCGATCCGCAGGGACAGGGCGGACCTCCGGGTTCTACGATCATGTGGCCGATTTCTCCGGAAAAACCGAGCCGGTCTCCCTCCCACAGCTTCCCGTTTAGAAAGAGGCAGCCTCCCGTGCCCGTTCCGAGCACGATCCCCACCCAGTTTCGAAATCCTTTGGCGGCGCCGGCAAAGCTTTCGCCGAGGCAGAAGACGTTTGCGTCGTTTTCCATGTAAACCGGGAGCCGGAGGGTCTTTTGAAGAAGCCGCCCGAGCGGATATCCGTCGAGCACGGGAAGGTTCGGGGAAAAAACCACCATGCCGTTCGAAGGATCGATTTTTCCGGCCACTCCCAGCCCTGCGGCCACCGTCTCGATCCCCCGGGCGGCGCCCGATTGGACGAGATCACGGCAACGCGCCGCAAGTTCGGTCAAAATCGATTCCGCCTCGAGTTCGGCCGCCCGCGTAACACGCCGATCGAGAATTTTTCCCGACCGGCTCACCAGGGCCGCCCTGAGGTTCGTCCCCCCGAGATCGATTCCGATGCAGGCGATCTTTTTTGGATTTTCCATGGTCCTCAAAACCACTGCGGAAAAGGCTTATTTATGGATATGGTCCTCTCGCGGCGCTCTCTACCGGCTTTGCGGTGGATTTTGGGTACGGCGGGTCACCTGGAGAGGAAAGCCGAAGGCACGTAGAAGACGTAATTTGCCGCGAGAATGTCAAACTGGGAATCTGTTTCCCTTTCTATCCCGCCGAGGAGCTCTTTAAGAGAAGGAGCGTTGCTCACAACTTCCAGGAAGACAGCCGGGTCATAATGCTCGATTCGAAGCGGCAGCAGGAAGCTCCGGACGTTTCCCCTCCAGGAAACGTTCAGTTTTTCGCGTTCCTCGTTTATGATTTTGAAAAACCTTCTTACCAGATCGGTCCGCAAAACCGGGGAGGGCGCCCCGGTAACGCATTCCATGAGCCCCGCCAGCCGGTAGAGGCGGCGCATGCGCTTTTCGTCTTCCCGAAACCTGAAAAGCCACAGGCATGTGTAGTGACAGCCGCCCTCGAGGGTTCGATGATGGGGGACAAGCGTCATGAGGGGTCTATCGGGTGTGGATTTCTTACGCTGAGCCTCAAGCTTTGCGGATTCTTCCCGAGTGCACAAAATCGCGTTTCCCGAGAGCCATTCGCCCTTGCGGAATTCGAGCGGAGACACGGCAATCAGGTTGTGCCCCGACTTGAATCTTGAGGATAGATCGATGATATCTGCCATTCAGTTTATAAAGACGCTCCTGTAGAAGTCAACGTGCTCGATAACCGAACCTGCTCCTCTGGCTATTGCGGTAAGGGGGTCTTCAGCGATATGGACCTTGAGTCTGGTATGTTGGGAAAGGAGTCTGTCGAGGCCTCTTATAAGCGCCCCGCCTCCGGCGAGCCAGAAGCCGCTGTCATGAATATCGGCGGCAAGATCGGGCGGGGTTTTCTCGAGTGCCCGCTTGACCGCTTCAACGATAGCATCGATGGGCTCTTTTATGGCCGTGCGGATTTCTTCATCGGTAACCGTAAATGTCTTGGGTATGCCCGAAAGAATTTCCTTGCCCGTGATTTCGATCGATTCGGACCTATCGAGAGGCGCCGCCGAACCTACTCGCATTTTAACCGATTCGGCGAGGACCTCGCTTATGATCATCTGACGCTCCCGTTGAATGTAGCGCAGGATCGCCTCATTTGCTTCGTCTCCGGCCACCCGCACCGACTCGCTGTAAGCCACGGCGAACATCGAGATTACCGCGACCTCCGTAGTCCCGCCTCCGATGTCCACCACCATGTTTCCATGGGGCTGATCGATGGGAAGACCGGCCCCGATAGCCGCGGCCATCGGCTCTTCGACCAGGTGTATGTACCTTGCGCCGGCCTGTTCGGCGGCCTCGATCACCGCTCTTTTCTCGACCGAAGTGATCCCGGTGGGGACCGCAACGACCAGCCGGGGTCGAAAGAGCTGGCGTTTGTTGAGTATTTTGGCCAAAAAATATTTGATCATCACCGCCGTTACTTCGAAATCGGCAATGACGCCGTCTTTAAGGGGGCGAATGGTTACGATCCTGTGGCCATGTCTTCCGATCATGCTCCTGGCTTCCTGCCCCACCGCTATGACCTGGTTGGTGTCCTGGTTTATGGCCACAACCGACGGCTCATTGAGCACGATCCCTTTGCCGCGCATGTAAATGAGCGTATTGGCGGTCCCAAGGTCCATGGCCAAGTCTTGGGAAAAATATGACATGAGCCGTTCGAACATACATGAACCCTTCCATTTTATTTTTTGGGCAACCGTTCGATTCAGGACGCCCCGACGGACCATCCTCTTCCGGAGCGATACATTTCAAATCCCAGAGTCTATAGACAATGAATCGGCGGGTCAACTGTTTATGAGACGGCTTTTTCCGGTCTCAAGCCAAATGCCGCAAAGAGCCGCCTGCTCACAAGAGGCCATAGCTCCTCCATTTTTGCCGCATCCTGCGGAAACCCTGCAGAAGAGATGTAGGGGTGAAGTTTGACCCCTTTTATTCCCTTGAGCGCGATCTTTCCATAGCCGGCAAGTTCGGAGAGCTGGCTTTCGGCCTCATGGACACTGGTTGCGGTAAACAGAACGCCGAAACGGTTTTGTGTAAGCTGCCCGACCAGCACCCCCGGAGGCAGGGCATCGCAAAGGGAGGCGGCCAGCTCGCGCTCAAGCTCCCTGATCCTTTGGGGCTGGACCTTGGTAGAGAGTATCTGCCAGGGTTCGAACTGGATAAGGCCCAGGGTAAAGGGGGCGTTGGACTGCATCGAAGCGTGAAAGATTCCCTCGACTCTGGATTCGAAGGCCGGGGCGTTGAAAAGGCCCGTGCAGATGTCGTAGGAGTGCAGGGCCTCGTTTTCCTCCTTGCAGTAAAACTGTTCGATCAAAAGAAGAAGAAAGTGAAAGGCGTGGCCTACGGCGCGTTCGGAATCGCTGTTCCATTCGACCGGCTGGCGCGACAGGAAAACTGCGGCCAGTTCATGTCCTAGCGAGGTTTGCCCGCGCATTCCCCAAACCGTGCCCTGGTGAGGCAGGTTTTCGACCGGAGAAAACAGGTAGTGGTCGGATGTGGCAGGGTTCATGCGCATGATGAGCAGGTTCTTGGGATTTTGCAGGACCCAGCCGATAAGCCCCTTATCGGCGGCAAAACTCTGGGCAACCAGGCCCCTCGGCGTATTGGCCGTGGCGCCGATAATTCTATAATTTTTCCCGCCGCGTTTTTTCAGGACCAAAAAGCCGTAATCCATGCCAAGCAGGCCGGCCCATTCGGTGGTGAAAACCCCGCAGTAATTGTCGAGGTCGCACCCCTTGAAAGCGATTTCATCGAGCCGGTACAACACATCGAACACCCTGGCGTAGTTTTCATGCCTGCCTTCGGCTTCGAAGTTGCTTAGAAGCCCTCCCAAAAGATCTGCAAACTCTTTTATCCATTTTTGCTGCTTGTCGCTAAATCCCCAGCCGTATTTGGTATCGACGTAGAGTATGCCCGATCCGCCTGCGACGGGCGCCGCATAAAGCCCCTTTATGTGGGATTCTCCCTCCCGGTAGAAGGGCAGCGTCAGAGATATCGAGGAGGTCGCTTCGTGGAGTTTATCGAGGTGGATCGTTTGCCCGACTTTTTGCACCTGGGACAAAATGCCGCTTCCTTCCAGGGGAAGAGAGACCCTGGGCGGAATGAATTTACTGAGGCTCTGCATGGCCGCAAGATTAAGGCGACGGTTTTTTTCGTCGAAAATAAAAAAAGCCGTTGTATAGGCTTCAAGGACGTTTGAGAGCAGATTCACCAGAGGCTGATAAGGGTTGGAATCCATTCGTTTACCCGATAGGTGATGAAAGAAAAACAGTCCGGTTTTGCATCCGGAGGACCTTCCGGTATGATATAATGCGCTCGTTAAGCAGTTTTTAGTACCGGATAGAAAGTTTTCTGTCAATAGGCTTAAAGCTGCCGGAGGAACTGGTGGGCAAGATAGCGATTTTACCCGATATTCTTTGCAATCAAATCGCCGCCGGCGAAGTCGTCGAACGGCCCGCTGCGGTTGTCAAGGAACTGGTCGAAAACAGCATCGACGCCCGGAGCACCAGGATATCGGTGAGCCTGCTCGATGGAGGCCGCCGTGAAATCTGCGTGGTGGATAACGGCTGCGGGATGAGTTCTGAAGACTCCCTTTTGTCCCTGGAAAGACACGCCACGAGCAAGATCAGGTCTATCGAGGATTTGAACGCGATATCCTCGCTTGGTTTTCGCGGAGAAGCGCTTCCCTCGATTGCCGCCGTAAGCCGCTTCGAGCTCAACACCTGTGAGCAGGGCGCCCTTGGCGGAACGTCGATAAGAGTCGATGGGGGCGTTATAAAAGATGTGCGTGAAAAAGGGCTGCCGCCGGGGACCCAGGTGCTGGTGCGAGATCTTTTCTACTGCCTTCCCGCGAGGCGCAAATTCCTTCGCAAGGCGGAAACGGAACTCGCCTACATAACCGACCAGTTTTTGCGGGTTTCACTGGCCAATCCGCACATCCACCTGCAGCTAAAAAGCCAGGAAAAGACGGTCTACGACCATCCGAAGTGCGAAGGGCTGCTCCCCAGGGCTTCACGAGTGCTGGGTCAGGAGATCGCGGGCTCTTTTTCCCCGGTCGATTTTGAATCCGGAGGCGTCGGCATTTCAGGTTTTATCACCCCGCCCGATATTCAAAGGACCAACAGCCAGGCTCTTTTCCTCTTTGTTAACGGAAGGAGCGTCTATGACAGGCTTCTTCAAAGAGCGGTGCTTACGGCCTATGAAGCCCTGATCCCGCGCGGAAAATTCCCGGTCGCAGTCCTTTTCCTCACCGTTTCCCCCGAGCGGGTGGACGTAAACGTTCACCCTGCAAAAAGAGAGATCCGCTTCCGTGACCCCGGGCAGGTGACATCGACTGTTAGGACCGCGCTTTTTGAGGCGCTGTCAAAGGTTCGGCCAAAATTTAGCCCCTATTCGCGGCAGCAGCCCGAAATTTTCGCGCGCCAGACTGCCGCAGCTTTTTCCGGAACGCGCATGGGCAATGTCGCTGCTTTTCCACGCCGCACAATCGAATTTTTCGAACCCGCCGCTCCGGCCAGAGCCCCCGTGGAGCAAACGCCCGCCCCCATAGATGAGACCGCCGGCGAGCAGAGCTTTTCCTTTTCGAAACTCAATCTCATCGGCCAGCTCGGAAATTCTTTCATTTTGCTCGAATCCCCCGAGGGCCTTGTTCTCATAGATCAGCACGCCGCCCACGAAAGGATTGTCTTCAGCAGCCTCAGCGGGAAAAAGACAAGGGCCGCCCAGCTTCTTACCCGGGCCGTCGTCGTCGAGCTTCTGCCCAAAGAGGCCGTGCTCCTTGAAAGTTTTCTTCCCTCACTTTGCGCTCTCGGGTTCGAGATCGAGCCGTTCGGCGGAGGAAGTTTCGCGGTCCATGCGGTGCCCGCCTGCCTGTCCGGGTTCAAGCCCGAAGAGATATTGCGCGATTATCTGCGCTACGCCGAGGAAGAATGCCCGGCAAACGAGGGGGAAATGATGCTGGGGCTGGCCAGGACGGCCTCCTGTCACGGGTCGGTGCGCGCAGGGCAAAAACTTAAAGCCGAAGAAATCAGGCGGTTGCTCGAGGCCCTGGATTCCATCGATACACCTTTTACCTGCCCCCACGGCCGGCCGCTTTCCCATACTGTGCCCTATGACCAGATTTATCGATTCTTCAAAAGGACCTGAGCGGCCCTGTACCCTGCCGGCAGTGCTTCTGGCCGGGCCGACCGCATCGGGCAAGACTTCGCTTTCAATCGAACTCTGCCGGGCTATGAGCGGGCGGTTTCCGGTTGAAATAGTTAACGCCGATTCCATGCAGGTATACCGCCGCATGGATGTCGGGACCGCGAAACCGACCATCGAGGAACGCAGTATTGTTCCTCATCACCTGATAGACATAGCGGACCCCGATGAGCATTTCGACGCAGCGAGATATTTTTCCGCGGCCCGTCCGAA
>JAJYTC010000136.1 GCA_021793275.1 Deltaproteobacteria bacterium
ATCCGTGGAGTCGGATCGGGAATTAATTTGGTCGAAAGTGGATTTTTCGAACGGCCTTGCGCCGGTCCGGTTGCCCGATCGAGTCGCCAAAGACAATATAATCGAGGACTGTGCTTATGAAAGTCTTATTAGTCCACCCAAGTACGTTGATGTACTCGGAAATCTTTCTCCGCCTGGAGCCGCTTGGATTGGAGCTGATTGCTCAGTCTGTTCGTCAACAGGGCCACGAGGTCAGACTGCTCGATCTGCAAGTATTTTCTCATAAAGCTTACTTCGATCAACTGCGAGGTTTCCGTCCACATGCAATAGGATTTTCTTTAAACTATTTCGCAAACGTTCCGGAAATAATCGACCTCGCTATATCCGCCAGGAAAATTCTGCCGAAATCATTTATCTTCGTTGGCGGCCACAGTGCTTCCTTTATCCCGGAAAACATATTGGAGCACGCACAGGAAGCCGTTGACTGTGTAATTGTCGGAGAAGGAGAGCTCACCACCGCTCAGGTACTCGAATCACTACCGTCCGCATCTTTTAAGAAACTTCCCGGCGTGGTGGCGCACGACGGCGGAGGTCCCAAGCCGGACCTGATCTCCGATATGAACGACTTGAAGCCTGCACGGGATTTGACCCGCAAAAGGAACAAATACTTTATTGGTGGATTCGATCCCTGCGCCTCCATTGAGTTTGCCCGCGGCTGCCAATGGGATTGTTCTTTCTGCAGTGCATGGACTTTTTACGGTCGAAAATATCGAACGGTGGCCCCGGAGATTGCCGCGGAAAATTTAGCGGCCATTTCGGAGCCTAATGTGTTTATCACCGATGATGTCGCATTTGTTTATCCTGAGCAAGGATTTGCAATTGCCGGGGAAATTGAAAAGCGCAACATTCGCAAACGCTACTACCTGGAAACAAGAGCCGATGTCTTACTGCACAACCCGGATTTGTTCGGCTACTGGAGAAAGCTGGGATTGACCCACGTATTTTTGGGAATTGAGGCGATAGATGAGGAGACCCTAATGCAGTTCCGCAAAAGAACCGATACGGACAGAAATTTCAAAGCATTGGAAGCGGCCAGGAAAATCGGGCTCGTAGTTGCACTCAATATTATTGCCGATCCCGACTGGGATGAAAATCGATTCGAGGCGGTGCGCAACTGGGCGATAAAAGTGCCGGAGGTTGTCCACCTTACGGTCAATACTCCTTACCCCGGCACGGAAGTCTGGCATAAGGAGACTCTTGAACTAACTACGCTTGATTATCGCCTCTATGACATCCAGCATGCAGTCAGGCCCACCAGGCTTCCGTTGAAGAAGTTTTACGAAGAGCTGGTAAACACTCAGGGTGTTCTCAACAGAAAACATCTCGGTTTCAGGGGCCTGTGGGATGTTTTCGGAATGGCAACGTCACTAACTCTTCACGGGCACACGAATTTCATTAAAATGTTGTGGAAATTCAATAAAGTGTATAATCCCGAACGCCAGTTTGCGGACCATGACCGGGAAATTCGGTATAAATTGACACCTCCTGCGCAAAGCGCCTCCCCGCCCACCGGCAAGGCCCTCTATGTTCACAGGGCGCAAGGGAACGCGGCAAAATAGTCGCAATGTGTATTTCATTTTGAAGATGTTTTCGGTCACCCCTCTAGTCGTGCCGGATCGGGATGGCTCTCAGTATTTTCTGTACCAATCGCCTTATCGTCGGAAATCGAGCGGCAATTCTCCCCTGAATTTTTCTAAACAATCGGATATCACTGCCAAGGATGACGGCGGCCAGGCTGATAAATAACCAGCCCGGGAGGATCGGCAGCACCAGGCCCGCCAGGCCCAAAGCCAAAAGCAAGCAGGCAAAAAATATCCTTAAAACTCTTTGCAGCCGGCCCATTCGTGTCAAACTCCACCGAATCCAACGGTCAATAAGGCCCAGCAGCGCCGATCCCTCAGGCCGGCTAATGGATTTCGCCCCGGCAACTTCACGCGGCCGCCCGGCCTAAGGCTTCCATAACGGCGGAAATCGCGAAGAGCAAAGCCAGCAACAATGCGATCACAATATAGATTATTTTCTTGATAGGACTCATATTCCACCCTCTTGATGCGGCTGATACCAAGACGGAACCGGGCATTTTCCCTGGTCATTTCGGCCCTTGTTTCTTTTTAAACTTTTCTACCACAATAAATATTATTATTGGTAAAGATACTATTATCAACGCGGCGATTTCACCCAAGGTAACATTTGTCATTTTTTTCTCCTTGCCATTGATGTCGGCACATCAGTACTCGATGATGCGAAATGAATCCATAATGCAATGCTTTGTGCAATCCGGTCTGAAAACACTTGCACCAAGGCCTTTCGATCATCGCATGTAAGTGCAGTCACATAGGATTAGAGAGAGCGCTTACCTGGAGGCGGGCAGGAGGGGCACGCACTTCAAATGTCGATCTCACGAATTTCGAGGTTGGAGATCCGTCCTGCCTGGACTCGAAAATCCGTGGAAGAGAGTGTCTTAGCGGAAGGTCGATAGCTGAAATTGTTGCCGAGGTAATATTCGGGGAAAAGGTTTTTGTTGATCGCAGGGCCCTGCCAAAAGAAATAGAATCAGCCGGTCGGGCTTGAACGGCCTGGTTATGGGAACCATTCAACAACAGTATTGGGATGGAATGGAAACCGCCTGCAGACGAAGGCGGGGGGAAGCTGATCGCGAATAGAAGTAAGAAGATCACCGTGCAAATGGAGATCCTCCACACCTTTGCCTTCGGTCGGGCCTTATTCGCGGTGCGTTTGTAAGGGGCGATTCTCACGGTTCCGCTCACCTTGCCGAAATGGACATCCGGTCGCCTCAGAGTAAAAAGGGCACAACCCTCAATGAAGCGCTCCGCTCCGATTCATTTTAACCCTCAGCATGCCAGAGAACGTAAATTATTTTTAATGCTTATAGTGGCATAATCAAGGAGTGTTCCGATCAATTCAGGCACAAAACCGTTGAAGCCCCTAAACCTGCCGATTCAACGGGGAAAAGCGAATGGGAATAGCATCCGACATCGTGATCATCATCGTCGCAGCCCTCATCGGAGGCTTTGTCGCATTGAAATTGAACCAGCCTCTGGTCCTTGGCTACATATTGGCGGGAGTGGCTGTCGGCCCATATTCCGGTGGCGTTACGGTTTCCGAGATTCACAATATTGAATTGCTGGCGGAAATCGGCGTCGCGCTCCTGCTCTTCGCACTGGGACTGGAATTTTCCCTTAAACAATTAAAACCGGTCCGTACTATTGCTTTGGCTGGCACCCCCTTGCAAATCCTACTCTCTGTCGGCTTGGGCGCCGCAACAGGGAAATTTTTTGGCTGGAACTGGACAGCATCGATCTGGCTGGGTGCTTTGATTTCTCTTTCGAGCACTATGATCATCCTGAAAACTCTCATGAACCAGGGACGGATGGGGACCCTTTCGAGCAAGGTGATGCTCGGCATGCTCATCGTACAGGACCTCGCTGTTATACCTTTCATGATCGTCCTACCTAAACTGAGCGATCCCGGAACGGGTTTGCCCCTGCTGGGAGCGGCCGCTCTCAAGGCGGCACTGTTCATTTTTATAATAATTGTGCTGGGTACCCGGCTCCTTCCTCATTTAATGGCCTACATAGTCAAATGGAATTCACGCGAATTCTTTCTGCTCTCGGTTACTTCCATAGGACTTGGAGTTGGTTTTGCAACTCATCTATCCGGGCTTTCCTTTGCGTTTGGAGCGTTTGTGGCGGGAATGGTCCTGAGCGAGTCGGAGTATGGCCACCAGGCTCTAAGTGAAATCATACCGCTAAGGGACATCTTCGGGCTGCTGTTTTTCACTTCGGTAGGAATGCTGCTCGACCCCATGTTCCTCCTCGCTCGCTGGAAGCAGATTCTTCTTCTGGTGGCCGTGGTAAGCGTGGGAAAGGGATTGATCTTTGCCCTGCTCACCCGGTTGTTCGGTTACGGCAATGTAGTTCCCCTTGCAGTTGGATTGGGGCTTTTCCAGATAGGGGAGTTTTCATTCGTTTTGGCCGGAACCGGGCTGGCAACCGGGTCGATTTCCAATGAAGTTTATTTGCTGGTGCTCAGTAGCGCCGTTGTCAGTATGATAATGACCCCTTTCATTTCCGGCCTGACGGGGCCGCTGTATGCTTTGAAAAAACGATTTTTAAAGCCTGAGCTTCTGGAGACTGTCAATTTCCCTGAATCCGGATTGCGCAGGCATGCTGTGATTGCCGGCGGGGGGCGAATCGGCAGGCAGGTTGCGCATGTGTTTCGAGACATCGAAGTTCCCTTTGTGGTTATAGAGCTCGATTATTACGCTGTCGAAAGAATCAAACGGGCCGGTTTTGCGATGATTTACGGGGACGCAAGTCAGCCTGCGGTTCTGGAGGCCGCAGCTATCGAGAGAGCGCGCCTGCTCGTGGTGACCATCCCTGTCGTCGTCATTGCCCGATCCATAGTGGAAAGGGCTAAAAGGGCCAATCCGGACATAGAAATAGTAGCCCGGTCCGAAGGGATCGAACAGATGAAGGCTTTGCTGGAAAGCGGGGCCGCAGAAGTGATCCAGCCTGAACTGGAAGCAAGCCTTGATATCACTCAGCAGGCGCTGGTCCACCTCCATATTCCTGCGACACAAGTCTTGCGCTATGTCGAGGCTGCCCGCCGCGAATTCTACTCCTCGATAGGCGAAGGCGAAGACCGAATGCTTTCCCGTTTTAAGTGCGCCGGAAATCTTTTGGAGTTGAACTGGTTATCCGTTGAGCCGGACAGTGTGCTCGATGGAAGCTCTATTGGAGAGCTTGGCATACGCACCCGGACGGGTGTTTCTGTGGTTGGGGTGATGCGAAATTCGATTTTTCACCCCAATCCAGATCCATCATTTCGTTTCGAAGCGGGAGATTCCGTTGCTATAATAGGAAGCGAGGACCAGTATAACGCGTTTGAGAATTTGGCGGCTTTCTCAAAGCCGGTCGACTCGAAAGACGGTTCTTGACGATATCGGTGGCTGAACGAGGGAGGCCCTGGACGGGAGACCGATGAGAAAAAGCTACCAAACGGACGTTGTAATAGCCGGGGCCGGGTTGGCGGGTATAGTCACCGCTTACGAGTTGCTCGATCGCGGCAGGAAAGTGCTTTTGATCGATAAGGACGAGCGGGAGCGATTCGGGGGTCTGGCCAAAGAATCTTTCGGCGGGGTCCATTTCATAGGGACGCCGTTTCAGAAGCGGCTTGGGATAAAGGATTCACCTGAACTTGCCTACCGTGATTGGCAAAGCTTCGCCTGTTTTGGCGAAAACGATCACTGGCCGCGAGCCTGGGCCAAATTTTACTGCGAACATTCCATTGAATACATCTTCAATTTTCTGCAGGAAAAGAAGGTTAAATTCCTGCCGCTCGTAAATTGGGCGGAACGGGGGCTGTTCAGCCCGGGTAATTCCGTCCCGCGCTGGCACATCGCATGGGGTACCGGAGCGGAAATTATCCGGCGCCTCATAGATGCCCTGGACGCGCACCCGAAACGTCGGAATCTGGAGCTGCTGTTCGACCACGAGGTAGACACCATCGAAACGACCGGCGGGAGCGTTTCAGGTGTGGCGGGCAAAGATTTGGCTGGCGGGGAGGAATTCAGAGCGGCAGGTGAAGTGGTCGTTGCATCCGGCGGCATATGCGGCGGAGACCTTGGTAAAGTACGGGCCAACTGGTGCTCCGAATGGGGGGCGCCTCCACAGGTGATGCTAAACGGCGCCCATCTCTATGCGGACGGCTTGCTCCATGATAAGGTCGCTTCGTTGGGGGGAAATATCACCCATCTCGACAAACAGTGGCATTACGCCGCAGGGGTGCACCACCCTGCGCGGCGAAAGATCGCCGACGGGTTGAGCCTTGTGCCGCCACGTTCCGCGTTGTGGATGAACGCGCTCGGAGAGAGGATCGGTCCGCTGCCGTTGATAGGCTATACCGATACCCGCTGGCTGGTGGAAAGCATTGTCCGACAGCCCGGGGGATATTCCTGGCAAGTACTCAACCGGAAGATCGCAGCCAGAGAGCTTGCCGTGTCCGGGTGCGATTACATGACCGCTTTTGCTAAAAAGAGCAGGGCATTGTTGTTAAAGCAATTATTGTTTGGTAACAATGAACTGGTGGAACGGCTGCTTCGCGAGTGCCCGCAAGATTTTATTGCCGCCGGCAGCCTGCCTGAACTTGTAGAGAAAATGAACGAACGGAGCCTCTTCGGTCTGCGTGTCGACCTGTCCACGATGGAACGCGACATTACCTGCTACGACGAAATGATCGACCGGGGCCGGGCCTTTTTTGACGATGAGCAGTTAAGACGCATCGGCAACCACCGAGGCTATCTGGGCGATCGTCTCAGGACTTGCAAATTTCAGAAAATCCTGGATCCCGGAGTGCGCCCGTTGATTGCCATCCGGGAATTCATCCTCTCGCGCAAAAGCCTCGGCGGAATTCAGACCGATCTGCGATGCAGGGTGTTGAACAGGGATGGCGCGCCCATCGATGGACTTTATGCGGTCGGTGAGGCTGCCGGTTTTGGCGGTGGAGGGATTCACGGGCTCCGCTCCCTGGAGGGTACATTTCTTGGCAGTTGCGTCCTGACCGGAAGGATTGCCGGCAGGACAATCGCTGGAGAATAACGATGTCAGAATTTCGCGGCGGGGAGAACACAATCAAAGTCGGCGGAAAACGGAGCGGCGCCTGGCTGGTGCGCTACGCGCTCGAGCAATTGCCGGTATCGCATACCTTCGGCATTCCGGGCGTTCACAATACCGAAATCTATGATGAACTGAGCAAATCGAACACAATCCGTCCGATCCTCGTTACCCACGAGGTGGGTGCTGCGTTTATTGCCGACGCCGTCAGTCGCTCTTCTGCCGGTGAGATCGGAACCCTGGTCATTGTGCCGGCGGCTGGACTGACCCATGCCATGAGCGGCATTGGCGAAGCCTATCTGGACGGCATTCCGCTCCTGGTGATTACGGGCGGGACACGCACCGACATCGACTTCGGTTTTAAGCTGCACGAAATCGATCAGCACAAGATTCTTGCCGGTATCAGCAAGGGGAGTTGGCTGGTCAAGGATCACCGTGACATAGTGCCGACCATTTTTGAAGCTTATCACCGTGCGGTAAGCGGTATGCCGGGGCCGGTGGTGGTCGAGATCCCGGCTAATATTCAACTGTTTCAGGGCGAAGTGGAAACGCTGCCTGCGTTTCGGCCGTATTCTCCTTCTACGGCGGTGGATGAGACCGCCGTCGATGAGGCTGTCGATCTATTGGTGAAGGCCGTGAAACCCGGAATTTTTGTGGGATGGGGCGCGGTTGACGTCGACCATGAAACGGGCCGGATTGCCGCGTTGCTTGGTGCGCCGGTGGCGACTACGCTCCAGGGAATGAGCGCCTTTTCCGGCAGCCATCCCCTCCATGCAGGAATGGGGTTCAGCCGGGCGGCTGTGCCTGCGGCCCAAAATGCCTTTAAAGATTGCGATTGCCTCCTGGCTGTCGGTACCCGTTTCAGTGAAATTCCCACCGGCAGCTTTGGCTGCACTGTTCCACCCGATCTCATTCATATCGACGTGGACCCCGCCGCCTTCAACCGGAACTTCCCGGCGAGAGTGAGGATTGCCGGTGATGCGCGAATAGTTGTCCCCGGGCTTTTGGAAAAACTTGTTGAGCGTGAGTTGCAAAACGAGGAGCGGCGCCGGCGAGTGATTAAACAGATTGCCGAAGATAAGAGTGCCTACCGGGAAGAGTGGTATGGACACCGAAATGACAAAGTCAATCCGGCGATATTTTTTGACGAGTTACGAAAACAGCTTGCTGATGACTCGATCCTGGTGGTCGATGACGGCAATCACACCTTTCTGGCTGCCGAACTCTACGAAGTTCGCCGGAAGCGCGCCTTTCTTTCCCCGACCGATTTCAACTCTATGGGGTATTGCATTCCTGCCGCCATAGGCGCCAAGCTGGTAAATCCGGCAAGGCAGGTAGTTGGTATCGTTGGAGACGGCGCTTTTCGGATGACCGGCCTGGAACTGATTACCGCAGTGACGGAGCGCGCCGGCATCGCCTGCTTCGTCTTCTCCGACGGGGAACTGTCCCAAATCGCCCAGGGGCAGGAAATAACGTATAAGCGCAAAACGTGCACGACGCTCGGCAAACTCCGTCTGGACGCAATGGCCCTGGCTACGGGAGCGGGCTATGTTTCCATAGGCGGTAATTCACAGATAGCCTTAGGCATCCGTGCGGCCCTGGCGATGGCTGAAGGGGGGCAGCCGGTAATCGCGGACGTCAATATCGATTATTCCAAAAGGACCAGGTTTACTCGAGGCGTAACGAAAACAGTGCTGAAACACTTTCCTGCTGCCGACCGTATCCGCTTCATTAGCCGGGTGCTGGTCCGTAAGGTGACCGGATAACATAGCTCGGCACAGGCTTTGATCAGATCCTTTTTTAGTCAAAATGACAGGGCATTACTGCCGGTGCTCGTAGTCATGTTCATGTTCATGCAGGTGGGCTTCAAGGCGGCACTCCGATCTATTGCAGAGTGCGTCAGTCTCTATCTGAATTGTCGTATGGCCGATGGAAAAGTCGTCATGCATCCGCTTGTTGATCATATCTATGATGCAGGAAGACTGTTCCAGCGAGCACGAAGCCGGCAGCGCTACATGACAGCTTAGAAGATTAATGCCTTCCCCTACTGTCCATACGTGCACATGATGAACCTCGCAGACAGGCTCTATGGACTTGATGCTCTCGACCAGAGCTGCCAGGTCAAGGTTTTTCGGCGCTTTCTCCATCAGTATGTCTGCGGCGTCTTTCACAATACCGACCGCCGAATAAAGAATGAACGCGGCAATAAGCATGGACGCAAGCGGGTCGGCATAATGCCAGTGGGTATAATGGATAACGATGCCGGCCAGGATCACGGCCAGGCTGGAAATCGCATCGCCCGCCATATGAATGAAGGCCGCCTTGCTGTTCAGGCTGTGTTTGGCGTCGCCATGCAAAGCGGCTGCGATCACCGTATTCATGACAAGGGCCACCAATGCAACCCAAATCATAAGCATCCCGTTAACCGTCTCCGGTTGCAGGAAACGGCGGACGGCTTCGATGCATATATACAGGGCGATAACGACAAGGGTCGAGGCGTTGAAAAGCGCCGTCAAGATAGGAACGCGGTGAAAACCGTAGGTATGCCTGCCGGAGGTGGGCTTCCGTACCGCCAGAATCGCGTAAGCAGCCAGGCCGAGAGCCAGAGCATCACTGAGGTTATGGCCGGAATCCGAAATGAGCGCCAGAGAATGAGACAGCCACCCCGCAACCGCTTCCCCGGCGCAAAAGAGCAGGGTAAAGCCCAGCGAGAGCCACACTTTCCAGCCGTTTGTCGGGCTGTGATGATGCCCGCAAGGTCCCGTCGATCCGATTTCCCTTTCTTTCAAAAAGTTCAACCTCCTGCCTGTCAGCAAAGCCTGCGATTAATCATTGCCTTCGATCATACCCTCTAGATACTTTAATTTGCAACGGGTATTTGCTGCCTCTCGCCGCGCCAGCGACACCAAACACGGCAATGCGGCTGCGCTCGAGAAATAGGAAAGAGAGAGGCGGTTTGAACCCGCTTGCACCCTCAATCTTTCGCCATATTGTTGAGAAAATCTCTAAACCATTTTGGATTGAAGAGGATGATATAAACCAGGAAAATCTCCGGCAGCGGCAAATAGAAAGTGACGAAGAACTGGGCTATAATTCCCGCGCAGATCAGCAGCCGATAAAAGATATTCATCTGTGTCTCCTTTATTTATCTTTGTATGGGATTCCATATCACTTCCGGAATAAGGAAACAATGGCGGCAAATCATGATTGACGGGGGAAAGGAATCCGGGGTACGCCGTAAATTCAAGTAATTATCGAAACGGCTTGCTATTCCAGTTTCAAGCTATATAATGATCAGCAATTAATTGGGCTTTTGATGGCCATGAACCGGGAGATTTTCCTCTCCCGGAGTGGTGTTAAGCTCCATCGATCACTGACCTCCTTGCACCCCGCATGTTTATATTGCACCGCATACCGGTTGGCGACGATGTTTTTGTGCCGACCGCACACGAAGGCGCCTGTGCTGCGAATTCATTTATGCGCCCCTAAACGGTCATCGGATTCTTTGAGAAGGTTGCAGCCTCAAACCGCAGCTTCAGGCCTGCCCTTTCGTCCGGACTCATATGGTTCGGATCACCATTACAGGTACAACTATTAAGGAATACAAAATTTATGTCATTTGAAGCACTTAAGCTTGCACCCCCTATCCTGAAAGCTTTGACCAAATGCGGCCATGATACGCCTACTCCCGTCCAGCGAGAGGCAATTCCCAGAGCGCTTTCGGGCAGGGACCTGATTGCTTCGGCAAACACCGGTACGGGGAAAACGGCGGCCTTCGTCCTGCCCGCTCTCCAAAAGATCTTCGATGATCCATCCAAAAAAGGCCTGCGCGTATTGGTCCTTACGCCAACACGGGAACTTGCCGATCAAATCTCCAGGGCGACCTCGAAATATGGCAGATACATGAAGGCTCACAGCGTGGCCATCTACGGCGGAATGCCCTTTGGTGACCAGATAAGAGCGCTGTCACAGTCCCCGGAAATGATAATCGCTACGCCCGGCAGGTTGATCGATCATATCTGGCGCGGTCGTATAAATCTGTCAAATGTTGAGCTGTTCGTCCTCGATGAAGCCGATCGCATGCTGGATATGGGTTTTATAGACGATGTGGAATTTGTCTCCGACGCCATGCCCGAAGGCTGCCAGACTCTTCTGTTTGCCGCGACAATGAACCCGGCAACGAGCAAGCTCGCGCAAAAATTCATGAAGGACCCCGACCGTGTGGAATTGGCCCGGAATGGAAAAATAACCCACGATAAGATCGAGCAGCGTCTGCATATCACCGACAACTTCCAGCACAAGGGGCAGATTCTAAGGCACCTGTGCTCGGGTACGGATTTAAATCGGGCCATAGTCTTTTCCGCCACAAAGAAGGAGGCGGATACGCTGGCGCGGGAGCTCAGGAGCGAGGGCTTCGGGGTTGCCGCTCTCCATGGCGATATGACTCAGACTGTTCGCAATCGGACGATGGAAAACATGCGGCGGGGCAAGATCAAAATTTTGGTGGCCACCGACGTGGCCGCGCGTGGAATAGACATAACAGGGATCAGTCATGTTATTAATTTCGACCTGCCCAGATCGGCTGAGGACTATGTAAACCGCATCGGGCGGACCGGGCGCGCCTCAGAATCGGGAGTCGCCATTTCGCTTGTCTCGCACGCCGATTTTCCCTACCTGGAACGTATCGAACGCTACATAGGCCAAAACCTCAATGTGCACGTTATCCCCGGCCTCGAGCCTTCTCGTGCCCTCACTGGCATAAAAAAAACCAAAGCCCCCTCTCAAAAGAGCGGAAAACCACGATTCGGGGGCGCAAGGAACCGTCCCACTGGCCAAAAGTCCAGGAACCGTTCGGCCAATTCGAATTGCGGAGCGAGTAAGAAATGATTATTGGATGGGCATCGACCAGGTCGGCAGCACCCGGACCCGGCGGAGACGGACCGGGAGGCGCTCATTAAGGCCGCGAGATTCCAACTATGTCTATTGACAGTTCGGCTTGTTGAGGTGAAAATGTCATAAGCACTGCTGCAGTGTCTCCCGGAAATCAATTCTGTCGAGATAGTCGAGGAGAACTGGTGGGGGGTAAGTAAGTACCACTATCCTGTTTCCGATTTGAGACAATTATCATTTCTACCGCCATCCGCGCCTCGGTCAGCGGAGAGCTAGAGAGCAGCACATCAATGACAAAGCCCCGACGAGGTGGCTTTAAGTCCTTTCGCCAGCCCGTGAGACAGGTGGGTAGCTTACCGCAAACCGCCGCAAAGCGACCGGTTGAAGTCTGGCGGCCCAAGCTTAATGATAAGGTCTGGACACCCAGCGGGGTCGGGATTGTGGCGGAGATCTCGGGAGACATGTATTTAATCGATCTGGAAAAGCAGGTCGCCAGGATATGGGAGCGGCTGTCGTCCATCAAGCCCCAAAGTTAATATTGCCATGTTTCCGGCAGGCTCGAAAGGGTTGCACTTTTTCGTAGAGGCGTGGCGGATTATGTTGCTTTTTAGTAAATAAAGCCTTATAATAAAAAATTAATGCCGTTTTGTTTGTTGAGTTATCACGGAGTCGGGCTTTCGCTTTAAAACGATTCTTTATAGCTCCAAAGCGGGAATGAGGTAAAACGTACACAGGAAAAGGATCTAAAATGGCGGAAGGTCGAGTCAAGTGGTTTAATGAGAGCAAAGGGTTTGGATTTATCGAAAGAGACGGCGGAAGTGATTTGTTTGTTCATTTCTCGGCCATTGAAGGCAGCGGTTTCAAGTCTCTTGCCGAGGGCGAGAGAGTGAGCTTTGTCGAGGAAAAGGGCGCCAAAGGTCCACAGGCTACTCAGGTGAGAAAGCTTTAGTACCGGCAGTCCCATCTTCGCATATTTGCGATGGAATAAAGAGCTGGAGTAAACCTCCGGCTCTTTGTTTTTCGGGGGGCTCTTTATCCTCTGCCCGAACAATGGCAATGGGTTCCTCGGCGCATCGAAAAATGTGCTGCACAATCCACCTGTGTGTAGCCCTCCAGTAAAAAACCGGTCCCACGATTCTTCTCATGCCTGATCACTGATACCTGCCCCGGATATTTCTCTGCCAACTCGAGTGCAACAGCATGGCTGCCGCCCGTCGAGCAGCCATCAACAATTATTATCTCGAGTAAAAGATCGGGTTTTTGCATTGACACAACTCTTTCCAGGCACCGCCGAAGGGTTTTGTCTTCGTGAAAGCATGGGATCACAACACTCAAACACACCTTGAATTCTGTCGAAGGGGCTTTTCCCATGATCTTTATTCGAAGTTGGGAGGCAATAATCGCTATTTCATACAGTAGACAAATTTAAGATGGTAATCTATACCGCTCCTTGAGTGAGACACAAATGAGAAAATATTCCAAAAGCGTTTATTGCTGCCGGAATTTCCGCGGTTTGGCCGTAGCAACAGATCATTTTGTCTGGAGCAGATTACCTGCAGGTTGGATGCGCTAGGCCTGCTTGCCAAGGTATCGGGACCAGCCGCGCAGTTGGCTCGGACAAGCTGCGGGGATCGAGGAAATGAGGGAATTATTTTCCGGAAATGAAA
>JAJYTC010000137.1 GCA_021793275.1 Deltaproteobacteria bacterium
CTCCAAGAAATGGTAAATAAACGAAGGAGAGCCCTGCGAACATGCTGATCAGGAACCCGCCGCACGTGATGTGATTCGGCGTGAGGTCCCAGTCTATCAGCTTGGGAACTATGTGCGTTTCGAGAATTTTGTAATAACCCGTTTCAATTATCGTTCCCTTGAGCATAATGGCCTTTTGCTGCCGTCAATCCGAAACTGTGCTGTCCCGGATGCCTATGTTGGATGGGGCGTTCCTCCCTGGTCTTTATCCCGTTACTGGATACCAGATTCCGGCCTTCAGATCAAACCTAAACAGGATTAAACTCAGACCACGTGTTTGTTTGGAGCGTTGCCGGAAATCAAAATAGCCCAACTCGGCAGGGCAAGGTCCGGAATTTTCACCAACACCCTTTCGCCCTCGGTCACCGGGGAATTGCCGGGCGGCAGAAGGGCATAGGCCGGCTCTTTCCTCAAAGCAGAAATCACGTTTGGGCGCCGGGTGCTCTCAGTCCTGCCGGGTGAGAAAGCGCAAAACGACTCTCGCATTTCCAAACTTCCGTCAAGTGCCCGATAGAAGCCTTCCATTTTTTGCATCGACCGCATGGCCAGGGCTTCGAGTGCGAAATCCGACGGGAAATTCAGGCCCAAAAAGCTGCGAATCGCCGGCGCTCCAATTTCTTCATAAATTATCCTGACAGCCCCCGGGTTACCGGGTAAGCCCAGAAAAATGCTTCCATTGCCCGTGGCCAGCGCGCTGCCTTTTCCGGGGATAATATTTAACCCGTTGAAGCGGATTTCTAGCCCCAGCCTTTTCCATACCTCGGATATGAAATCTTTGCTCCCCCTGCCCATTCCTCCGGTTGTAATGACGAGGTCCGCCTCCACTTTTTCAAGGCGTGAATATATCACGCCGGGATCGTCGGGCGCCACCGGGAGCTCGACCGGCTGCCCCCCGGAAACCCTTACCAGACTGGCCAGAAGATGGGTATTGCTGCAGAAGATGGAGACTGATTCGTCACCGCGGCCGGATTCCCTCAGTTCGTCACCGGTGGCGAGGATCGCCACCCTCGGGCGGCGGACCACGCGAAGGAGCTTCCTGCCTGCAGCCGCTGCAAGCGCGATACGGGAAGGCGTAAGCACATCTCCTTCCCGCAGGAGGATGTCCTTGCGCCGAGCTTCGCTCCCGGGTTGGATTACCCCCGCACCGGGCCGTAGAGGTCCGGTGAAAATGACGCTCCTCTCAGCCGGCGTTACGTCCTCGAAGGGAACAACCGCATCCATACCGGCGGGCAGCACGCCTCCGGTCATGATCCGAATGCAGGTTCCGCTGCGGGCCTTTTCGGGTATTTTCCCGGCCACTATTTCTCCCCGGGCGACAGGGAGAATCAGCGGGTTCCCGGGGCTGGCCGCTTCGCAGTCTGCGCTTGCCAGGGCAAAACCATCCCACCTTGAAAGAGGATTGCCCGGCATGTCGCGGTCCGCGCAAACCGACTCGGCCAGCACCCGTCCGGCCGCCGAGCCAAGTTGGACCGTTTCAGCGGCGAGCCTTTCGGCCAGCCCCGCAGCCATTGCTCTAGCTTCTTTCAGCTCCATCGATCTCAGCCAGGTCGGACATAGTGTTCACGTTTTTGAAACTGAGAGCCTCAGGGTCCACTTTACGCCATTGGGTCTCAACAATGGTGTTGAGCCTGATTTTACGGTAGAAAGCCACAACTTGGCGATTCTCGGACGCCTGGAGCTGGCGCGCGATCACAGGCAGACATCTGCGATTGTATGCCGCCAGCAGGGGATCGAAGAATTCGTCCACCTTGGGAACCACGGCGTCGAACTGCCCTTTGGCGCCCTCAATAATTAGAGACGCCATTTCCGGAACCAGGAAGGGCATATCGGTCGCTTTTATAAAAACCCATTCGCAAGGGCTGAAGAGAAGCGCCGTATAGATGCCTCCCAGCGGCCCCTGGTGCGCAATAATGTCTCGGACCAGCATCGCCCCCGTATCCACGTAAGGTTCGATCTCATTTACAACGGCCATGACCGGCTCACAAAACGGGCGCAACGATTCGATGGCAAGATCAATGAATCGTTTGCCCTTAAACGTCTGCAACGCCTTGTTTTTTCCGAACCGCAGGCTCCTGCCTCCGGCAAGGACGGCCCCCGCGATCAATCGTCGCTTTTTCCTGTCGCTGAGATAACGGTTTTCGATAAAGTCGGCGACCCCTCGGGAGTCGGATGTGGAAAAAAGGGGGACCCCCACATCCACGGTATTGTCGGAGACAAGGGCAATGAGGTTGTCGCCGGGACCGCAGATCGGCTTTTGCCCGATGGCCGAACGGAACACCTCGATTTTAGGAAAACGCTCTCTTTTAAATCCCTCGGTGAGGATTATATCCTCTGTCCAGAAAAAACGCTCTGCAATTTCTTCCAGGCTTATCTCCCCATCCGTGCGGCGGATCGAAGCAAACCGCTTTAGCGATGAAATCGCTATAACCTCGGCGCCCGCCCTTTGTAACCTCCAGGTGTCCTTTCCCTCCCGGTCCATTTCGCATCCGTGCGCGTCGTGCTTTACAGCTCCGACCCGGTAGCCTCTGGATGCCAGTTCAGGGATGAGATTTTCGAGAAAAGTCGTCTTGCCCGAGTTGGAAGCCCCTACAATGGAAATGATGGGCGGCATTGTCAACCCTTCATTAAGTTACTTGGATGAGTCGATAATTTGGATTATTGCGATGAACTTTTTATTCTGTTCGATAACTTCCGACGCGATTTCTTCCAGAATCCCGCCGGCCTCCCGGTATCCGGCCTCCCGGGCCCGGCTTGCCCAAAGCCTGTATGAGCCGGCGTGGTCCTCGTTGTGACTTATCCAGTGCTCCACCATTTTGCGAAGCCTGGTCGTCTCCATGGGCTCATCGGTATTTTGGGCGGCCTCATGTTCGTGGGAATGCTCCTCATGATGCCCATGATGGTGCTCGTGACTGTCGTGCATAAATCAACCCTCCTGTTTTTTTTGCCGGGCAGGCAGGGGGCTGTCCGGCTGAAGTTTTTTCGCCTCAACGGGCCAAGTCTTCAGTCCCGACGGCCTGCCGCTGATTGACCCCGGTCTCATGGTATGATAGCCTTGTCTGTTGTGGAGGTCACTAAATGATTCCTTATCCAAAAATAAATCCTATCATTTTCTCAGTCGGTCCGATCCACGTGAGGTGGTACGGAGTGATGTATGTTCTGGGTTTTATTGCTTCCTATTTTTTGATTCAAAAACAGGAGCGGTCGAAGCAGGTCGGATTGGTCGGCGCGACGGCCCAGGATCTCGTTTTCTATCTCGCAATAGGCGTAATCGCAGGGGGACGGCTCGGCTACATCCTGTTCTACCAATACCTGAACTTCGGGTATTATTTCCATCATCCGCTGCAAATAATAGCAACCTGGAACGGGGGAATGTCCTTTCACGGAGGTCTCATCGGTTGCACTATCGCCGCTTTGCTTTTTTCCAGGCGAAAGAAAATTCCCCTGGCCGTCCTTGCCGACTCGGCAATCGTTACCGCTCCGATCGGACTTGGACTGGGGCGCATCGGTAATTTCATAAACGGCGAACTGCTCGGTCTTCCCAGCCATGTGCCCTGGGCGATGGTCTTCCCGAACGCGCCCGCATGGGCGGGGGGCGCGGTTCCTCGGCATCCCTCGCAACTCTATGAAGCATTGGGAGAAGGACTGCTCCTTTTCATCATACTGTGGCAACTGCGAAAAAGACACTTTAAAGACGGCATGATGGTGGCCTTTTTTCTGCTTTTTTACGCCGTTATTCGGTTTATTATCGAATTTTTCAAAGAACCGGATCCTCCGCCGCTTGGCTACGTCTACCATTTTCTTACAATGGGACAGGTGCTGTGCATTGCGATGGTCCCTCCGGCCATAGCCCTGATGATCTATTTGAACCTGAAGAAGACGGGGCAGGCCGACACTGCAAAGGAAGCCGCGGCTGCCGGAAGCGTAAAGGAAGCGAGGGCGGCCAAAAGAATAAAGCAAGCGGGAGCGACCAATCGCGCCCGCCAATAAGGGATCGCTATGGCGCTCGATCAGATCACAGGTTCTGCGCGAGCAGCTTCACACATCACTCGCGAATGGCGCTCGCTCTATGAGAGGGGCAAAAAAGACGCCCGTGCCGCGCTCGATGTAATTCGAAGCGGGCACAGAGTCTTCATGGGGTCTGGATGCGGCGAGCCTCAGTACCTGGCCCAGGGCCTGGAGGAAAGGCTTCACAGGCTCTCGGACCTGGAAATTCTGCACATCCTGAGCGTCGGAAAGCCCAGGTTCACGGAAGCGGGCCTTGACCAGTGCCGGCTCAAGTCCTTCTTTGTCGCCTCGGCAAACCGTGAGGCGGTTGCCGAGGGCCGGGCGGACTATACGCCGATAAACCTGGTGGATATCCCGGGGCTTTTCCGCTCGGGCGCCATGCCGATCGACGTCGCCCTGATCCAGGTATCGCCTCCCGACGACCACGGCTTTTGTTCGTGCGGCATAGCGGTGGACATTGCAAAGGCCGCCGCCGAGACCGCCAGGCATGTGATCGCCCAGGTTAATCCAAGGATGCCCCGGACCCTCGGGGATTGCTTCATCCACGTCAGCCATATCGATACGTTCGTCGAGCACGAGGAGCCGCTCCTCGAAGTCGAGCTTCCGATCATGAACCGGATCGCCGTGGATATAGGCAGGCACGTGGCCGGGCTGGTCGAAGACGGCTCGACGATCCGGACAGGGGTGGGGAGCATCTCGGTTGCCTCGCTCTACGCCCTGGAAGGCAAAAAAGACCTCGGCGTACACACAGACATGCTGACCGACGCCTACCTTCACCTGGTAAAAAAAGGCGCAATAACCAACGCGCGCAAGACCCTTCACCCGGGGAAAATTGTTGCAAGTTTTTGCCTGGGATCGCGCGAACTCTACGATTTCGTAAACAACAACCCTATGGTGGCCCTCTATCCGATCGACTACACAAACGATTGTGCCGTTATCGGGCAAAACGACAAAATGGTGACCATCAATTCAGCCCTGGAGGTCGATCTGTCCGGCCAGGTTTGCGCGGATTCGCTCGGCTATGAAATATATAGCGGCGTTGGCGGGACGATTGACTTTGTGAGGGGCACGAAGAGTTCAAGGGGCGGTAAATCCATAATGGTGCTGCCTTCTACGACAATGGACTCATCGAGGTCAAGGATCGTTGCGGCCCTTACCGAAGGCGCTGGCGTAGTCACCACGCGAGGCGGCGTGGAATACGTCGTTACCGAGTACGGGGTCGCCGGATTACAGGGCAAGAGCCTCAGGGAGCGTGCCCTTGCGCTCATTTCGATAGCACATCCCGACTTCCGGGACGAACTCATGGAAGCCGCCCGCCGGATCAATTACGTGGACAAGGACGTAAACCGCTGGGCCGCAACCAAAGCCATCTATCCATACGATTGGGAACATTCTCAGGACTTGCCGCGGGTGGGAAAGGTATTCTTCCGGCCTTCGAAATCCATCGATGAACGGGCCGTAAAGGAGTTTTTCTATTCACTGCCGCGGGCCGAGGCTTACCTGCGGTTTCCCATGCTCCTCAAATCCTACCCGCACTATGACGTCAAAGCGATTGTGAATACGGATTATCACAGAGAAATGTGCATCCTCGGGTTTGCCGGGGAAAAGGATTCCGGCAGGGTTATTGCCCTGGCGCATTATCGCCTCGATGATGATGCGATTACGGCTGAACTTGATTTTGCCGTGCACCCCGACTTCGGGCGCAGCGGTGTCGCCACTTCCATGGTTCGCTACATCGCGCAAAGGAGCGCTGACAGAGGCATTAAGACCTTCGTTTCATACATCTCCCGCGGAAATGAGCAGGCGTTCGGGGTTTTTCAAAAACTTGGCTATGCGCTTGAGAGGTCTCTTTCGGCCGGCGCTTATGAAATAAGGCTCAGGCTGGATGAGCCCGCAACGGCTCAGGCGCCCTGAAAAAGTCAAATGGACCCCCAGGAGCTTCTCGAAAGACGGATCGCCGAGCTGGGCGAAAGAATCGATTCCCTGGAGCGAAATGTCGAAGCTCTTTGCTCCCTGACAAAACACCCGGTCGAAAAGCTCCTGTGGCAGCTCGGATTTCCTGTAATGAGCCACGGGGGCGGGGCGCAACTCCTGTTTCCGCCCGGTATCATCAACTCGTCGCTTTCCCGTTTCTATGGCATGATGAGGCGATACTCGTTCCGGCTCTTTTTAAGGGACCTCATCCAAATCCCGGAGGGAAACGATTTGGGCGCGCTCACCCATTACTGTTCCCTGAGGACCGTCGGGTCCTACCTGGAAACGCTCGCCGCAATGGGGATCGTCTCTTTTACGAATGAGGGCTACAGGCTCATAAGGAAAGTTCCGAGCTTTGGCCGAACACTCGAATGGTACGTGTGCGAGATTCTCAGGCGAGAGTTCCTCGCGCCGGCCCTTTTCAACGTGAAGCTCGGAAATACCAGACTGGGCGGGGACTACGACGTCATCTCGGTAGTGGCGGGTCACCTGGTCTACGTGGAAGTCAAGTCTTCACCGCCCCGAGGCGTGGAACAGCAGGCGGTGGAAGCGTTTCTTGAAAGGCTTAAAGACCTTGGCCCATCCATGGCGGTTTTGCTCGTCGATACCGAACTGCGCATGAGCGACAAGCTCGTCCCGCTCCTGGCCGGGGGACTCGAACGCGAAGGAAAGAAGGGTCCGGATTGGGCGGTTGAAAGGCTGGTGAACGAGCTTTTCCACGTGCGCCACTCCATTTACGTGACAAACAGCCGAAAAGGGATCTACAGCAACCTGCGGACCTGTTTTCGTGATTTTCTGCTAAAGGAAGGGCAGGGCAGGCAGACCTGGTGATTCGTGAGTAGTGAAATGCACCCGGGGAAGACCGTTCGCGCCGCTTGACATTTACGGGGAAAAATATATGATTAAAAGGTAGATCGTCCGTTCCATAGAGTGTTTTTCTCTGGATAATGTTTGTCGAATAATGGAATTGAAACGAAAAAAAGGGGGCGAAACGGGTTCGACGGAGGTAAAGAAGCTTAAGTTGCATGCCGAGGTCCTTGCTGCTCGTTAAACAGTGGGGAATAAAACAAACGCAGACGATTACGCGTTCGCTGTAGCCGCCTAACCGCGGCTACCGTCTCCAGGTCCTGCTCCCGCGGGGACCATGGAGGCGTCGACTAAGCGGGATGGCTGCCGTCATGATGCCTGCAGTGGCGGCAGTGAGATCAAGCGGGCTGGTCACGGCGAAATCCGGTCCGCAGGAGGTCGCCGGGGCGAGAATCAAAGAGCGGAATAAGCATGTAGAAGCTTTGGCGGAATGCTTTCGGACGCGGGTTCAACTCCCGCCGCCTCCACCAAAATCAAATCCAATACCATCCTGTATTGTCCACTAAGGCCTGAAAAATAAGGCCTTTTTCTTTTATACAATAGCATCCATTCGATGCGGTGAAATCCGAAGATTTTGGGGGCATATGAAGTGGCATTTGCCATTGCCTTCAAGATGAGCACCCAAGAGTCCAAGGCGCGCACCCCCAAACAGGAGGGGAACCTTATGACTAAATGGATTCCACCGCCTACCGACATCAGGGGCGGGACGGCAAGGCCGGCAGAAAAACCGCAAAAACTTTTCGACGGCTGTGCTCTTTTTCTTCCGCTGACTCCGACCGGGGGCAAGCTTTGATGGTTCAAACACCGTCTGAATCGAACAGAAGGTCTTTTTCGTAGTGCCTGGAAACCAGATGTATCTGCCTCCTTTGGGAATTGATCTGCGGGAGTATTCCTTAGAGCTTGTGAGGATTTCAGAAGTGCGAATTCTGAACGGCAATGCTCATGATGCCAAGGGGAGCGGCACGAAGTAATCCACCTTGGAATCGATTTCTTCTTTTCTGAGGTTCTTTCTCACCTGCTCCATTATCGCCTCAGTGATATTTGCCTCCACTGCATAGGTCAGTCTCACCAGCCGGTCAACGGCTCTCGATGGCTTCTCATGATCGTTCTCCCATCTGGAAACCGTGACTCGATCCACTCCGAGTAATTGGGCAAATTCGTTTATTTTCAGATGGAGATTCTTTCGAAGGAACCTGATTTCGGCACCGTTGAGATTCGTAGGTTTAAGCAGGACGCTCTCACCGATCATTTTCATCAGTTCCGTCGAGTGGGGTATCGAAACGATTTTCTCGCCGCAGTCGCCGCAAATACCAATTTCAACATTGGTCAGATGAACGTTATCAAGTCCACTCTCAAGAAAGTGGTGATGGGTCTTCTTATAGGCAAAATGATCACTGCCGCAGTTCGGGCATTTCTCTGAATGATTCAAGATCGGTTCCTCAGAAAATGGTTATTATCAAGACCGCACGGGCGCTCACAATGACGGTTACGGCAACGGCTGAATCCCCATCGATTGTGCTTCCATCAACCCGATACTTGAATTGATCGTGCTTCGGGTCGTATTCGGGTTGGCTCTTTATCTCTCCATTAAGCAGAATTGAGAGGAGATCCTGAAAGCCGAACCCTCGTTCAGCCATCCTCTTGCGGCAGTGTCCAGTGGTCCGCACATCACCGAGATTTGCGATTTCCCGAATACGCCTAATCGCCTCAGAAGAGGAAAGCGGCACACTCAAAATGATAATCTCCCACAAGGTGAGTGGTCAAGAGAAATGTAACACTGTGTTACGATAAAAATCAAAAACCGCATCTTAGCACCATCCAGACCCCTTGACCACTTTCCCCAAACTTACCCCAAACGTGATAAATCTAGGTGACATACGACGAACTTTAACAAACTCAAAACAGCCGGAAAGCGAGACTATTTTATTGTAAATGTTGAATTTAACAAGTTTTTCTCGGCAATCGATTGAGTCGGGTTTCGGCTTGAACTCCCGCCGCCTCCACCAACTTTACCCCATTAATGCGCTTATTTAGTCCCTGCCTGGAGTTGGCGCATCGGTGTTGCATTCTCAGGTGAGGGCGTAGCCCGCCGGAGAAGGATAAATGCGCGAACCGACCTCACAAGCGAATGTCCTCTCCACGGCCGAGAAATCCATCGCTTGGCATTTTTGGAAAACTGCAAATACCTGAAGAAAGTTAGCGTTTATGCTAACTTTCACGTCATGGCCTATTCAATCGAATACTTCCACGCTCGCATCAAAGAACAAATTGAGTCCTGGCCGGTCGGTGTGCTGGCTGATTTCGCCCGAAAAAGAATGAAGGAGATCCAAAATGGCTGAGAAATCTGAGCTGAGATATGAACCTGTGGAACATGATCATGAGGCATTCCTGGAAAAGGCCAGGAAACGGAAGGGGTTCGACGAAAAATATGAGGAGCTGCGAGATGAGTATGACCTTATCAGGCAAATGCTTTCGGCTCGCGCCAGGGCCGGCCTTTCCCAGGAGGCGGTAGCGGAATCTATGGGGACGACGAAGAGCGCAGTGTCTCGCCTTGAGTCCGGCGGGAAGCATACGCCATCTCTCGCCAGCCTTAAGAAGTACGCACGCGCCGTAGGCTGCCGACTGGAGATCAGGCTGGTCGAAGAGAGGCGTTAACTCGCGCTCCGCTTGCCGAGTACGAGCGGGACATCATTCGGGAGCGGACCGGCGCCGGACAGGTGGCCGCCCGAGCACGCGGAAGAAAGGGCGGCCAGCCGAAAGGGGTGGATAAAATGAAAAAAAGGCCGCTCTGGTTCTAAGGAAAGACTCGAAGCGAAGCGTCAAAGAGATTTGCGACATAGCGGGCATATCCCGCAAAACTATTACAAATACACCCAATTTACTACTCGAGGGCCGAATTCAGTCGACTTCTCTCACCCTTGGTGAGAGTTTTTAACGTACATCTTCCGACCGGCCAGCAACATATCCACTTGGTCCTCATTCTTCTCCAACCAGCGGTTGGAGTTTTTACGATCCGAGGGTGTCGTGTTCAACGACACTCTTTCCGATTATAGAGTATACTCAACGAATCATTACGGTAGTCCTATACGCTGCACCATGCAGGTTCGGCCTGAACACCCTGCCGGAGAATGCGAGATGGATTTCGAAACGTTGCTTCGACGATATGAGGCCCTGCTTGCCGAGAATAAGGCTTTGAAAGAGGAGAATCTTGCCTTGAAGGCCCGGCTCGGGCTGGGTGAGTCCGTTTCAGACGCCCTTCCTTCTCCAGAGGAAATTCAGCCTGGGTTCTCCCGGCTGCAGTCTCCTGCCCATGTTGAGGCCACTGCAGATCCGGCCGAAAAGATTCGCCTCTTTTCATCACTGTTCAAGGGGCGGGAGGACTTGTATGCCAGGAGGTGGGAAAGCAAGGACGGGGCCAAGGCCGGATACATGCCCGTCTGTCAAAATGAAAGAAAGCCTGGTCTTTGCAGAAAATTTAGGGTCAAGTGCGCCTCATGCGACCATAGGTCCTATGCACCCATGGATGAAAATGCCATCGATGCCCATTTGAGGGGTAAACTCGTCGCCGGAGTTTACCCTCTGCTCCAAGATGAAACCTGCCACTTTCTGGCTATCGACTTTGATAAGGAAGGATGGCAGGAAGATGCATCCACGTTAAGGAACGTCTGCGGCGCCTTCAATATCCCCGTAGCCTTTGAGCGCTCCCGCTCAGGCCAGGGCGCTCATGCATGGTTCTTCTTTACGGCGCCGGTATCGGCCAGTCTGGCGCGAAAATTCGGAAGCGCCTTGCTGACCTACGCCATGAGTCAGCGCCATGAAATCAAGTTCAAATCTTATGACCGACTATTTCCTAATCAGGCCACAATGCCGAGGGGCGGTTTCGGCAATCTGATCGCCTTACCGCTTCAAAAAGAGGCTCGATTAAAAGGCAACAGCGTTTTCATCGACGAGCATTTCCATCCCTATGAAGACCAGTGGGAATTTCTGGCCAAAATCAGGTGTCTTTCCGAAGAGGAGATCACCGTTCTAACTTCGAAGATTTCCCCTGGCAGCGAACTTGGAGACCTGAAACAAGACGATGAAGAACCAGCCAGGCCGTGGGAGAGAAGATGTGCGAGCAGAGCCAAACTCTCACGGCAGGAGTTTCCGAGCATAGTGCAGGTAGTCAAAGCCAACATGCTGTTTATTGACAAATCCGGTATTTCGCAGAGAGCTCTTAACATTATGAAGAGGTTGGCCGCCTTCAAAAATCCCGAATTTTACCGTCTCCAAGCCATGCGTCAGCCGACATACAAAGAACCGCCGATCCTTTCATGCTCAGAGGAAACGCCCGAGTACCTCTGCCTGCCAAGGTGTTGCGACGTGGAGCTTGAAACCGTACTTAAGGAAGTTGACGTTGCAATCCAATGGGCAGATAAGACCTATTCCGGAAAACCCATCAAGGTCGCCTTTACCGGGGTATTGAGGGAGGACCAGGAAATTGCAGCGGAGGCGATGTTAAAGCATGACTGTGGGGTCCTCTCGGCCGCCACGGCGTTTGGGAAAACGGTCGTTGCAGCCAGACTGATCGCCGAACGAAAAGTGAACACCCTCATCCTGACGCACCGACAACAACTTCTTTCCCAGTGGATGGCCAGATTGGCGCAGTTTCTGAGAATCGACGAAGAACTACCTGTTATGCCCGGGAAGCGGGGTCGGCAGCCGATGCGGGGCATCATCGGACAGATTGGCGCGGGAAAAGACAATCCGAACGGTATAATCGATGTTGGAATCATGCAATCCTTGACAATCGACCATGAAGCGAAGGAATGTGTGAGAGACTATGGTATGGTAATTGTTGATGAATGCCATCATATCTCGGCTGTGAGCTTCGAGCAAATCATCAAAAAGGTCCGGTCAAAATACGTCTACGGTTTGACTGCAACACCGGTTCGTCGTGATGGTCGGCATCCAATCATTTTTATGCACTGCGGTCCCATAAGATATCGAGCGGATGCTAAGAAGGAGGCGGAAAAACGGCCGTTCGAGCACTATGTCGTTCCTCGATTTACGGGCTATAGAGCACCATTTGACAGAGAAGATCAAGATATGTCCATCCACGAGTTCTATTCCGGGATCGTTACGGACGAATCGCGCAATCAGCAAATTATCGATGATGTTATCAGAGCACATGAAAGCGGCAGAAACTCGCTCATTCTGACCGAAAGAACCGCCCATGTGGAGTTGCTCGCCGGCAGGTTGTGCGAGAATATACCCGAAGTGATAACCCTCACCGGCGGGAAGGGAGCAAAAGAGACCCGAAAGGTCTTGTCGAGAATCGTGGATACGCCAGCCTCCAGCCAATTGACGCTGGTTGCCACCGGCAGATATATCGGGGAAGGGTTTGACGAACCCCGATTGGACACTTTGTTTTTAGCAATGCCGATATCTTGGAGAGGGACGCTCCAGCAATACGCAGGCAGACTGCACCGCTTATTCAAGGAGAAGAATGAGGTCCGGATCTATGATTACGTAGATATCCACGTTAGCCCCCTGGAGAAGATGTATCGGAAAAGGCTTTCGGGATATGCTGCAATCGGTTATCGGGCAAAGGCGGAAAGCGTGGCGGATAAACCCGCGGATATCATCTTCGATAACACCAACTTTCTCTCCGTGTACCAGAATGACATGATGAACTGCGCTCGGCAGACGGTGATCGTCAGTCCATTCGTTACCAACAGGCGGGTCTCTCAAATGCTTCCAGACTTGGCGGCATTGGCGAACAGGGCTTCTGTGGTCGTTGTCACAAGGCCGGCAGATACCTGCAAACATAAGGACAGACCGGTCTTGGAGGCAACGCTCTCATCCTTGGAAAACGCCGGGGTACGCCTTCTGTTCAGGGCCAATATCCATCAAAAATTTGCCGTCATAGATCAGAAAATCGTCTGGTACGGCAGTATCAATCTTCTGAGCTACGGGGCGGCGCAAGAGAGCATAATGCGCCTGGAAAGTACGAATATTGCCCAGGAATTGATGAAAGATCTTGGAAAATATATCAAAGACCATGACCATCCGGGGCAATGAAACGGTGGAACAGGGGCAGCCGGCATTCCTGCCGCGACCGACGCTCCTGAATAACATGGAGTTGTCCCTTCCCGACGCCGGTTCAGACCCCCGTGCTTTCCTCCGCCGGTTTTAGAATAATCCGCCTTGTCTGTTCTACCTGCCCTTTGCCAGGTGCCGGCAGGTCACGCGTGACCCGGAACAACACCAGGATCGAGGTCACAATCAGGCCTGA
>JAJYTC010000008.1 GCA_021793275.1 Deltaproteobacteria bacterium
GGCTTCTGCGCAACGGCTTGATCCGCGTAGACCGGGACAAGGTCCATTCCGCAGGGGGCTTTGCCGGGCTTTTTCGATATAAAAGAAGGATTCATCGGGTCCCTGTAGTAGAGAATCTTCCTCTTGCCCGACGTTTTGGGGGAAGTGGGCGCGGCCGGAGAAACGGTCGCGGCCTGTTTTGAGGCGCTGGGCGGGACTTTGGCCGTTTTCTCGCTTATTTGACCCGCCACGAAGGCGACCGCTGCGATTAATACGCAAAGGGCCAAATAAGCGATGAAGCGGGTTTTTTTCATTGTATTTTCCTTTCCAGTCTATTCGATCACAGGCAGGACGATCTCCGCAAATTGAATGCCAATTGAAACAAATGGTAAAAAATTAACTAAATATGCATCAGAGAACGAGTGCAATTCGAACCGGTGCGCCCAGTCGGGGGGCGGGACACAGCTCGCCGCGCTTATGTCATGCGCTCTTTTCGGTCTGATAAGGGGGCGGAGGGCTGACGACACATTATAAAAAGTGAAAGAATCTTTCTCATCGATTGAAAGTTTGTTTCAACACTTTCAGGAGGTCCCCGCCCGCAGTTTTTCCACGCCGGTTTCTCGGGATCCGTTGGCCGTGAAGTATACAACAGGCACTACGATGGGGGTGAAAAAAAGTCGAAACCGTTATACCGGATCAGCCCGTCCGGCGACAGGACGGCTGAGGAGGTTGAGCCGCCGGAAGCCGGTCAGGATGCCCATGACCGAGAGGGGCAGGGCTGTACGCTTCTAACGTTTCTGCCACATTTCGTAGAGAAGCGGGATGACCACCAGGGTCAGCATGGTCGAGGTGATTGTGCCAAACATCAGGGAAATTGCCAGTCCACCGAACACCGGGTCGGTCACCATCACCGCCGAACCGAAAACGATGGCAAGGGCGGTGAGAAGAATCGGCCGGAACCTCACCGCGCCGGCCTGAGTCACGGCCTCTTCGACGGAAAACCCCTGCTCGCGGTAGTCCAGGATGAAGTCGATGAGCAGCAGGGAGTTGCGCACAACGATGCCCGCCAGGGCTATGAAGCCTATCATGGAAGTTGCGTTGTAAGGCATATGGAAGAGCCAGTGGCCGGGGAACATGCCGATCATGGTGAGCGGAATCGCCCCCATGACGATGAGGGGTATCATGAAGGATTGGTAGTAGCCCACCAGAAGCAGGTAGATAAACACCAGGGCCACGAAGAACGCTGCGCCAAGATCGCGGAACACGTTCAAAGTCAGGCGCATGTCCCCGCCCCAAAAAATCTGGTAGCGGCTTACGTCTTTGGGCTGGGCCGGAAAAGCGCCCAGATTGCCGGTCTTTACCGTTACGCCGTTGGGCAGTTTGCGATTGTCCAGCATCTTGTTCAAAACCAGTGCGGCGAACTCGGGCGAGAACCCCAGCACATCGCCCATGACGTAGACCAACGGATGCTCGTCACGAGTGAGTATGGGTTTTGCTGCCTGGACGCGCCGAATCCGCACTATGCCGTTAAGAGGCACCTGCATGCCCAGCCCGTTGGTGACGGAAAGGTCTTTCAGTTGTTGAATCCAGGCGCGGCCGGCCGGACTCAGGCGTACGACAATGTCCTCGGGCTCGACACTGGGCCGAAAGACCGAGCCTACAACGTAACCTGCCAGATAGTCATGGACCAGCCGGGCGACTTCGGAGGGCGCCACGCCGGAGAGCATCGCTTTTCGCTGATCCACGGTGATCCGATATTCAGCGCGCGTGGCTGTGACCGAATCGTGGACATCGGTCATTCCGTAGACTTGCCTGAAATCGTTTGACACATAATGAGCGATTTGCCTGAGCTTATGGTAGTTTGGCCCATAGATGCGGGCCACCACTTGAGCACGGGTTGGCGGCCCGGGGGGAGTAAGGAAGAGCATGATGTGCGTTTTGGGAAACCGTGCGCGCACCGGCTGTAGCGCCTTCCAGACCTGCGTTCCCACCACCGCCGTATGCGGGCGCTTTCCAATCGGTACGAGGTTCACGATAATCTGAGAGATGTTGCTTCCCCTCGCCAACTCGTCGCCCCGCGCCATTCCGGCAAAAGAGAGCGGACCCGTGCGTCCGAGATAGGTGTCGACGTTTTCCACATAACGGTTGGCAAGCACCACCCGCGCCACTTCAAGCGCAACGCGGTTGGTCGCGGGAAGAGCGGTGCCTTCCGGGGTTTGGATCTGAATGGCAAAATCGCTCACGTTGCTGTCCGGGAGCATACTCAGACTCACACCCAGTGCGCTTTCTTTGCCGTTCATTCCCTGGGGCCGGATGAACTGCCACAACGGCATCAGCATCGAGCCGATGAGGAGGAGGATTACCGCGATGAAAAAGAGATTGCGTTTTACGCCGCTTTTTTGCAGCGGCACGAAAACAGCCAGATAGGCGCGGTGTAAAGCATCCTGCTTTTCTCTATCTTTTTCCTCCAGAGGTGGGCGCTCTGCCGCTTCTTTCCGAGCACCCCGGCGGCGGAGCCAGCGCAGAGAGATAAACGGGACGACGACATCGGCCAGAATCAGTGAGGTGATCATGGCGATGGGCACGTTGATGGGGATGGGGCGCATGAAAGGCCCCATCATGCCGGTGACGAACGCCATCGGAATAAAGGCGACGATGACGGTGAAAGTGGCCATGATCGTGGGGCTTCCGATCTCATTGGTAGCGTCCACGACAAGTCCGCCGAAGTCGCCGATGGTCGGGGCCTGGTGGATACGGCGATGAATGTTCTCGATGACCACTATACCGTCGTCGACCAGCAGACCCAAAGAGAGGATCAGGGCGAACAGACTGATGCGGTTGATGGTCTGGCCCATTACCATTCCCATGCCCAGAACAACGCACAGAGTCAGCGGGACCAGTATTGTAACGATCACTGCTTCGCGCCACCCGAGGAAGAAAAGGAGAATGACCATCACCGCCGCAATGGCGACTCCGAGGTGCTCGATCAGAGTGTTCACCGCTTCGTTGGCACGGTGTCCGTAGTTGCGGGTAACGGTGACCTTGACCCCTTCGGGGAGTGCCTGCCGCTCGAGAGTATCGAGTCTGGCCAGGATGGCCTTGGCCGTTGTGACGGCATTTTTTCCGGGCCGCTTTCCGACGGCGATCGTGACGGCGTTGGTGGGGTCGTCAACCTTCTCGGAATGCTGGCCTTTCCCGAAAGCGAGCCAACTGTGTACCTGATCGGTTTCCGGCCCCGTCACGATCTTCGCGACTTCATGGAGCAATACGGGTTTGTTGCGCCGCACCCCGATCACGATATCGCCGAGGTCGGTTACCGAACCGAACGTGGCATCGATGCGTATGGGAATTCGCCTGTTTCGATTTTCCAGGTGGCCGCCGGGGAGCACGACGTTCGTGCCGCCCAGGACCTGCAAAAGGTGATTGAGGGAAATGCCCGTGGCGGCCAGGCGCTGGGGATAAACCATGATTTTGAGCGCTTCCGGCTCGGCCCCGACGATGGTGCTCACCCCGGTGTCCGGGACGCTGTGGAGTTGGGTGAGAAACCGTTGCGCGATCTGTCTCAGCCGGGTTTCGGGAAGCGAGTTGGAGCTCAAGGTGATTGCCAGGATCGGGACATCATTGATGCCGATGCTCTTTACGAGAGGAAGCTTTGTGCCCGGCGGGAGGCGATCCATATTGCGCTGAATCTCATTGTAGAGATACATGAGGCTGGCGATCTCGTTAGAGCCGACCTGGAACTCCACTATCACAACGCCTTCATCGTTGGCTGCATACCCGTATGTGTGCCAGACTCCCTTGAGAGAGGACATCAATTGCTCAAGAGGCGTCACAACCTGGGTCATGATTTGCTCAGGGCTGTTGCCCGGCCGCACCACGATGATCTGGGCCGCGGGGACTGTGATTTCGGGATTGTAGAGACGCGGCGTGACAAGGATGGCCGTTAGCCCGAACAGGGCAATGGCCAGCATCATAAGAGGAGTGATCTTTGTGTGGAGAAAGGATCGGGCCAGCCAACCCGAAGGGTTCAACCGTGGCCCGGGTGCTGGATCGCTCACGCCCCGGCCTCCTTTTGGATTCGGATCTTGACGCCATTAGCCAGGGGACCTTTGGCGGACACTATGACACGGTCTCCCGGGAAGACCCCGCTCAAAACCACCGTTCCACGGGGCAACCGTTCTCCCGGGGTCACCATGCGAAACTGGGCGCGCTGCTCGGAGGTGACTACAAACACACCTTCGATGCCCGCACGTTCGTGGATCGCCCCTGCCGGAAGCACAATGCCTTCCTGTTGGGCAACGGGGATGCTGACGACGGCATACTCTCCGCTGTAGACCCGGCTGCCGGGCTGCAGTCCTATTTTTACAAGGTGCGTGTGGGTGACAGGGTTGGCGGCGGCAACCAACCGCTCGACTTCTCCTGTGAGCGTGCGCATCGCGTAATCGGGGCCCTCCAGCCGGATATTGATTTGCTGCCCGAGCTTGAGGTGCACAAAGGCCTGTTCGGTCGCCTGGACCTGGACCTGCAGATGATTCGGGTTCTCGACCACGAGCACAGGGGTTCCAGGGCCGGCGAGTTGCCCATTGTCTACAAGCTTGGAAACTACCAGGCCGTCGAAGGGAGCGTGCACCTCAGCATACCTGAGCTGGGATCGAGCGGCCGACAGCGCGGCCAGTGCAGCCTGGTAGCCATGTTGTGCAACCCTGTAGGCAGTCTCCACATTGTGGTACGTTTCCCCGGTCGCGGCCTTGTGAAGATAGAGATCTCTATAACGCACATAATTAGCCCGGGCATTGACGAGGCTCGCCGCAGCCCTGGCCGTCTCGGCTTTCGCCTGATTAATCTGCGCCTTGACTTCGGTCGGGTTCACAGTGAACAGCAACTGCCCCTTCCTGACGCTTTGCCCCTCATGAATTTCCAGACCCTGAACATAGCCGGTCAGTCGGGAGGAAATTTCAACCTTGTATGCCGACACAACGGTTCCCGGGAGCTTGACATACACCGGCAATTGCACGGGTTCTGCCTTTATGACCGCGGCCGAAACCGGCTGAGCCTCTTTTGCAACCTTCCCGGACCCGCCGCGCTCACAGCCGGCCAAAAGGCAGATCAAGGCTACCATCACAAGAAGTATCGCTGTCTTATGAAAACGCATCGCTTTGTGGGCCTCAAAGTGAGATTTGTCGTAGAACCCCTTCCCGACTCTTATAATCAGATCCGCGCCGTCCTGCTCGGTCATGTATGACTCTGTGTCCAGTCCGTGAACGAGCCGATCGACTGCATCAGCACGGTCTGGGCTATTTTTATGTTGAAAAGGGCGGTCGTATACGACACAGCCGCGCGGTTGGCGGCCACTTCGGCCTGTAGCAGCGCGTCGATGGTGGCCGCCTGGTCCCGGTAGAGGCGCTGGGTTTGCGAAAGGGCCTGATCGGCCAGACGCCTTTGAACTAACGAAACCCGGACCTGCTCCATCGCTTCCTTTACGCCAAGCGAGGCCTGCCGAACTTGCAGGGCTATATTGAGGGCAACCTGCCGGCCGTGAGCTTTCATCTGTTCAAGATCAGCCTCCGCCTCGCGCATACGGGCAAGGGAAGCGCCGCCCTCGAAAAGGGGCCAGGTCAGCGAAACGCCCACAAACCAGCCCCCCGGCGGAAGCGTCCCCTCCTGGGCGCCAATTCCATGGCTGCTGCCAAGGTTTCCCAGGTTCTCGTTGTCCCATTCATAGAAGGCGTTCGCGTTGATTTTGGGCAGAAATCCGCTCCTGGAGGCCAGCAACCGTTGCTGGGCAGCCCGGATCAAATAGGCGGCGGCGGCCATTTCCGGCCGGTACTTGAGCGCCTGGTCCACAAGCTCCTTTTGACTTCCCGAGGCTTCTTGCCGCGTGGGCCGCCTCAGTTCCACCACCGGTTGGGGTATTTCATCGGGCTGTACGGGCCTTGCGATAAGCCATTCGATGGCTGCCTGCAGCCTGCTGGCCGCGATTTTGGCTGCAATAAGGTTGGAGTGAGCTTCGGCTGTGCGCACCTCGAGCCTGGTAAGATCGCTTGGAAGGGCTGTCTGCGCGCGCACGCGGGCTGCGCCGAGCTGCTGGCTCACTTTGGCCGATTCGTACGCACGCTCGGCAACGTGGATGAAAGTAAGGGCCTCCAGCCACTTGAAATAGGTTTCGCATACCTTGGCTACGAGTTGGTTCCTGGCCGCCGCGTACTCGGCCGCAACGGCGTGCTGTCGGGACCATGCGGCCTTTCTGCCGTACCAGTTGGCCCCTCCAACAAATAATGGCATTTGTGCCCCGATCTGGGTCTCGAAATCCTGCACCACCCCGGGGTTGTTGAAGTCCAGCCCTTGCTGAAAGCGCCGCTGGTTGAGGATATACATGAAGGCAGTGCCCGGCAGGTTGGTGATCCCGTAATTCTCGCTAAACACCAGCCTGGGGTAAAAAAGCGCATCGGCCTCCTTCACCTGTTGGGAGGCCGCTTCGATCCTGTGCCTGACCTGATCCAGTTCCGGGTTTGCCGCCAGTGCCTCCTCAATCGCCTTGTCCAGCGTGAGCAGGCCGTGTGATGCGGTTGGCTTCTCCACCACGGCAGCAGCAGCGGCGAGCTCCCGGTTTACCTGCTGCACCTTGGCCGGAGTTTTGGCGGCAGGCGCGGAAGCGCCCTCCATCACATCCAGGTTGGAGCACCCGGAAACAGACAACACGCATATCAGCGCCAAGCAAAAAATACCTGCCGGAATTCTCCTCATTGCCCCTTCCCGAAACAATCCGACAAGTTGTGCCCGCTACGGCCCAACCACCCTCCCCATTCCAATTCCGGTCCGGAGGTACTTCAGACCGAGTCCCAAAACCGTTGAAACCCTAGCATTTCCAAGTCCAACACGCAAGGGATATGTCGCGGCAGATATCGGCCTCACTCCCTGTGATCGGCCTCCAGGCCGTAATCGTTTATCTTCTTGCGCAAAGTGGGTCTCGTTATTCCCAGAATCTTGCAGGCTTCTCCGTAATTTCCTCCAGTGTGCCTGAGGATTTTGGAGATATGCTCCTTTTCCATATCGCTCAGGCTCCTGAGCTGATTTTCTTGAGATCCGCAAGCTTTATCGGCAGCGGGCTCTCTTCGTTCGAACCAACATTGGTCGATTTCGAGCACCTCGGCCTTGGAAAGGATCATGGCCCTCCTGATCATATTTTCCAGCTCCCGGACATTTCCCGGCCAGTCGTAAGCCGTGAGGACCCTGACATATTCCATCGGGATCCGCTTGACGTTTCTATCCAGTTCCCGGTTTATTCGCGAGATGAAATTTTCGGCAAGCGGAACGATGTCCTCGATGCGTTCCCTGAGCGGTGGGATGCGAATTACGAACACTTTCAGCCTGAAGTAGAGATCTTCGCGAAAGCCGCCGGCCTCAACCATGCTTTCGAGGTCTCTGTTCGTGGCCACAAGGAGGCGGGCTTTGAAAGCGATATCCTTCAAAGCCCCGACGCGCTGGAACTGTTTTTCCTGGAGCACACGCAAAAACTTCGCCTGAGTTTCCAGGGGAAGTTCACCCACCTCATCAAGGAAAAGCGTACCGCTGCCCGCGATTTCCAGTTTTCCGGGCTTGCGCTGGATTGCCCCGGTAAAAGCCCCCCGTTCGTGCCCGAATAGCTCACTCTCCAGCAGATTGCTCACAATTGCAGCGCAATTAATGGCCACAAAAGGTTCGTCCGGGGCCCACTGCTGGTGGATGGTCCTGGCGACCAATTCCTTGCCGGTGCCCGTTTCGCCTTGTATGAGCACCGTTACGGGCGAGCCGGCTACACGCGCTATGTCTTTCAAGACTTCCAGCGTTGCCTGGCTTTTACCGATAATCTGGTTTGGCTTGAAACTATCCGAAACCACATGGCTGAGGCGTTCGATTTTTTCCCGTTCCCTTCGCCTGACGAGGATTTTTTCGAGCAGAACATCCAGGCTGTCGAGATCGAGTGGCTTATAGAGATAATCGGTGGCGCCGCGCTGAATGGCGGCAAGGGTTGCTTCCATGTCCTGAAAGGCGGTTATCATGATCACATCGCCCGGAAGATTTTCATCCTTTGCCGTTGCAAGAGCTTGTGTTCCATCCATTCCCGGGAGCTGAACGTCGAGGAGCACGATGTCGGGTTCGTTCTTGCGCCACAGGCGCAGGCCCTCCCTGGCGTCGAAGGCGGAAAAAACGTTGTAGCCCTTGCCACGGAAATAAAGATCCAGGGTGCGCACAAGGGAGCTTTCGTCGTCTATCAACAATATTTTTTTCATTTGCGGATTTTTGACCTCAAAAGATCATCCTATTTAGACTGGAAGTGCAAGTTTACAACCGTGCCTGCGCCCTCCTCGCTTGAAATCAGAATTCGAAACCCATGCGCCTCCATTATTTTTTTCACGATGGAAAGCCCCAGCCCCGTTCCATTCTCCTTCGTGGTGAAAAACGGTTTGAAAATGCGCCGGATGTCCTGTGGCGAAATACCGGGGCCGTTGTCGCGAACCTCAACCAGGGGGTAGGCGCCGTTATCTTCTCCAACCGCCTTTATGCGTACTTCAACCCTGCCCGAGGACCCGGCCGACTCGATACCGTTTTTTATCACGTTTGTAAATACCTGCCGGATCTGCTCGGCGTCACCCTCCACTTTCGGGACCGGCCCCTCCTGCTTGATCTCTACCGAGCAATCTTTTACGAAGGACTGCAGTTGCAGCATGCTCTGGGCGATGATCGTTTCGAGCTCAAAGGGCGCCTTTTCGAGCGAGATCGGCTTGCTGTAATCAAGAAGACTGGAGAGCATCTTTTCAAGCTGCATTATCTGGTCAAGGCCGATGGAATAATGCTCGTGCAAACGATCTGAGCGGTCGATGGACCTGCCGATTATCTGAAAGTTCAACTTGACCGATGAGAGAGGATTTCTCATTTCATGGACCACTCCGGCAACCAGTTCGCCTATGGCGGCCATTTTTTCCGATTGAACGAGCTGGCCCTGCGTCTGCACCAGCTCATCGCACGCCCTCTGCAGAGAGATTTCCTTCTGCTTGAGAGAACTTATCAGGGAGGTGAGGTCTTGGGCCATCGAATTGAAACTCTGCGAAAGCGTTCCTATCTCGTCATGACGCTTATAAGAAATTCGCCGGTCGAGGGAGCCGTTTGCCATTTCGCGCGAGGCCTCGGCCATATCGATTATGGGCCTCGATATTTGCCTGCTCAACAGGAAGGAGGCTAGAATGCAAATCAGGATCACCAGGGCGGCTGTTGACAGAACAGTGGTCCTGATCACCCTGATGGGGGCAAGGACCTCATTTTCCTGCATCTCAACCAGAAGGCCCGAGTGAAAAAGCGGAAGCCACCTGTAGCAGCCCACCACGTCACGGCCAATGTAGTTGCGGTATGTCGAGACGCCATGCCTTCGAGCGATGGCCGAGACAATGCCTAACGTTTTGAACTTGCGTCTTGCGGTTTCCTGGAGGCTTAAATACCTGGACCGGGTGACTATTTTCCCGTCCTTATCGACCAGATAAGCTTCGCCGGTCTTCCCCAGGCCGGTCCTGTCCGAAAGAAGGGGATCCAGGGTCCCCAATGCGTCCAGAACACAAAAGACAGCCGCCCTCATCTTGCCGTTCCGATCATAGAGCGGCATTGTGAGATGTATGTACCATTCGCGGTTCGAATGCTGCATCAAATGGCTCAGGACCGGACCGTCTGCGGCTTCCATGTTTTTGAGGTCCTGCAGATACATTTTAGAGACAATCATCTCGCTGTTCGGCTCGGTAGAAGCTATGACCCTGCCGGAAAGACTGATGATGTGAACGCTGGCGTAAGTTGGAGACTTGCCGCGGGTGAGCGCAAGGAGGTCATTGACAAGGGCGGTCTTCAGGGCCGGCGAGACCTTCGAATCCGCGCCGGCCTCGGCGCACAGCTCCCTGATCGCCGACAGCCTTGCAAAGAACCTCATGTCGCCCAATCTTTCCGCGTACCAGGTTTGAAGCGTTTTGGCGCGGTCCTGCGCGATTGTCTGGATGTGAGTGTCGGCGGCGTTGATGAGGGTGCGTTGGGCCGCCAAGTACAAGCCTGTCCCCATTATTACGATCGGGATGACCGCGACTATGAAAAAAGCGGCAAAAAACCTGTGCGAAATTTTTCCCTTTAGTCTGAACATACATTTACACTCATTTCGTGCCCGGGTTCAGTCGGGTTGGATTATAAGGCTTTCGGGGCAAAATAGTGAATAACAATTAGTAAGTAGTGAATAGTGACTGCTTGGCAGGTCCATTGGAGGGCCTCATACAAAGGTGCTTTCAGGATGCCTCGAGGCGATGGGTTCCAATGCGTTTCACCTTCCTAATCACTCTCCAGACATGGTCAACCCTCGGATGGGTGGGGCTGGTGTGTGGGAGGGCTGCAATCCATAACATTAATCCTAGACGCTACCTCGTATTTCAGACCGACTCGGGGCCTATGGAGCTTGATCGGCAGACACTGCTGGAATAAAGAGATGTCCGCATCGGTTGTAGAGATTTGTATGCGGCGCCGCACAGCTACATCGTAAATTAGGTCAGATACCAGGGGACGCCACCAGCAGAGGCAAGAGCTATAGCCGGACCAACGAAAGTGAGGCAGTGCCCGTAGAATCGGCCCTGCCTCAAACGGGCGACATCGCCTTGCTCTGCTAAAGCCGTGAAGAGCAGCGACCAGGCTGAATCTCCACGGGGATGGTCACCCATCCAGTGTGCGGATTGGTGAAAATCCGCTGATAAGTGGTGATCGGGCTGCAATCGTCCGTCAGGTTCGATGCAGCAGAGCTTTGATAAGGCGACGCCCAGGCAAAGCCCGAAAAAAACAACAACGCACAAAACAGACTTGTCATGATTATCGTTTTCATTGGAATTGCGCCTCCTTACTACAAACCTGATAATCATTATAACCGCTTCCGGCAATGGGCGGCCGCGATATGGCACGGAGAATAACCCGCCCGGGGTTCGCCCGGCACTCAGCCGAAGTTTCAAACTTCCACTGTTAGGTAAAATTTGAATTTCGGGCTGAGCGCCGGGAGCGGCGAGCTTATCAAAAGCCGACAGCTCCCATAACGGACGGACTGTTAGCGCCAACCGCACCCATCGTCGGGCAGCTTCCGGGGGCGCCGATGAAGCTTGTGTAACCGGGCGCGCAGCAGGGCGCCTTCCATGTTTTCGGGGTTGCAGCCATAGCGCCGGCCACTCCGACAAAGCCGACCAATGCGAGGACCATTACTAATGTTGCGATTGCTCTTTTCATGACTATCTCCTTTCGATAAGCGAGTCTGCGAGACCCGGATTTTTCTGCTTGCGTCCACCGTGAAGCAGTTACCGCTAACATATGGCAACATTGATGCCAGGCCGGCAAAACTTTCGTCCATTAAAGATCTAGTTGATATTGCAGGATAATTTTCATCGGATAACGATATCTGGGTTTCGAGTGAGGCAAAAATTGAAGGAGGCTTGCAATACTGTTGAAAGAATTTTTCAATCAAGTCGTCCTGGATATCCTTTTCATTTAAATGAAAGCCGGGTCTGTCCACTGCAATGTCAGGCTCCAAACCGCTAGAGCTTGAAAGAAATTTTCTTTCTGTAAAAGTAAAGTCAGTCGGAGAGTTCGAGTCGTTTGCAGGTGGGATAAGGCTTTTGGCCATCTGGCAGGTAATTTGCTTGCTAATAGCATTAGCGCGTTCATCAGAGTGATTCGCAAAATTATTCCTGAAGAGTGTTATTCTGAAAAATCTTTGCAACACGCAAGGGATTAGCGGCATGGAAAATTCGATTCAAACTAGTTTCCAGGCAGGAGACGTGGTCGACTCCAAATGGGTGATCCTCAAACTCGTGGGGCAAGGCGGGATGGCCGAGGTCTATCGGGCTTACCAGCTAAAGCTTCAGCGGGAGGTGGCTATTAAGGTCATATCGCGTAAACTGATCGAGGAAATAGGCGATAATGAGTATGAGGCTTCTCTCTGCCTGGAGAGGTTCCGGCGCGAAGTGAAGGTCATGGCGCAAATTCAGCACCCGAATGTCGTCAGGGTTTTCGATTATGGGTCCGCTTCGGTCAGCAGGGGCGAAAAGGAAGTTCAGATCGAATACATTGTCATGGAATTCATGCCCGGGACCTCTCTTAGAACCTCCATGTCTGCCGAAGGATTCTATCCGGATGAAGACCGGGCACGGGAATGGCTGCTCGATTACTTTCTCCCGGTGCTCGACGGAGTATTGGCTTTGCACCGCATTGGCATAGTGCATCGGGACCTCAAACCGGAAAACGTTCTCTTTGACGGGAAGAAACCAAAAATCACAGATTTTGGGATCGCAAGGTCCTCCCGATTGGAGCCTATTACTCAGTCGGTTGATATCAAAGGCACTCCTGCCTACATGTCGCCCGAACATTACCTCGATTTCCGCAGGTCCGACGAGCGCGCCGACGTCTATTCCCTGGGGAAAATCCTCTATGAGGCTATATCCGGTAAGATCAGGGCCGATCAAATTCCCTTCAAACAGTCAAGCCTTAATGAACCGGATGGTCAATTCTTCAAAGCGCTCGACACGATAATTCGAAACGCAACTGCTGAGAACAAGGCGGCTCGGCTTCAGTCTGTAGAAGAATTGAAGTACGCCATTGAACAAGTGCTGGACCGGGGCTCCAAGCCATCCCCGAAAACCACCCGTTTCGGACCGGACAAAAAGACCTCAAAGATTGTTCCTATGCTGTTTTTAACCGCTGCGTTGGCAGTGCTGGCCTCGTTCGCCACTGCGGTGTACCACACCAAAACTTTGCCGGACGCCGGTTTGAAGCTTGGAAAAACTTCGATTACAGGGGCAAACAATTTGAAAGAACAGGTCCCGCACGGCACAAAGGAGCTGCCGGCCCAGATTACGGGACGAGACGGCGACGTTTTGCACCTCATCCCGGGCGGAGAAATACCGCCGGCGGCTGAAGCCGGCGCGGCCGCAGGTAAATCTTCAAAGATCAAACCATTTTACATGGATGAATACCTGGTGACAAACTACCAGTTCATTCATTTCCTGAACGATTCCCTTTCTGAGATAACCGTTAAAGACAATGCGGTTATTGCCGAGGGCCACATCTGGCTTTTCCTCGGTGACGTGGTGAAGGGGTACGAACCGATCCTCTACAGGAACGGCAAGTTTGAACTGAGCGGCGCCCAGCATTCTTCGTGTCCTGTTCTTCGCGTAACCGCATACGGGGCGGCAGCCTATGCTGTTCATTACGGGCGCCGCCTGCCGTCCGAAAGGCAGTGGGTTTACGCGGCTTATGAAGGCAGGCTGTCCAAAGACCGCCCGCCCTTAAGTGGTCTCAGTTTTGGTTCGAATTTTTCCGCTCCGGTTCTGGACATGGAACCGGATCGTTTGGGCATTCGCGGACTGGACGGTCACTTCGCCGAATGGGCGGTGTCGGGTAATGGCTCCAATGGTCCCGGTTACATTGTTTTGGGGGGTGCGGCGGATAAGGGATTTCCAATGAGAGGGATTGCTCGAAAATCATGGGATGCTTCGGCGGATATAGGATTTCGAACCGTATTCGATCCTTCGAAATAAAGTTCTAGAGGTTTACCTGGCAGGCGGTAGCGCCGGCAGGGAATTCACGGGAGCGATATGTTCGAAGCGGAAGAGTGATCCTGGCCGTAATACCCCTGTCCTCATTGTTTAAGAGGTGCAGCCCTCCCGCATGAGCTTCGATTATTTTCCTGGCTATCGGAAGGCCCAACCCGCTGCCGTCTCGCCTGGTCGTGAAAAAAGGTGTAAATACCTCCGCCTTTTTGTCCTCCGCAATCCCGGAACCATGGTCGGTAATGTCGATCACGGCGGTGCGACCCGCCTGGTACAGCCGGATGAAAACCTTTTCGTTTTCAGGCGAGGCTTGAAGTGCATTGCTAACGAGGTTAATAAGGGCCTCCTCGACCCTTCCGGAATCAATCGACATGGGAAGCGGGCAGGGGCAGAGCCGGGCAACCAGCCTTCTGGCTGCGGTCGATGCCTCACATACCGATACCGACCTTGATACAACCTGGTTAAGGTCCTCTTGGCGCAAATCCAATTTCAATGGACGGGCGAAATCGAGCATGTCTTTCACAAGAACCTCCAACCGCCCTGTTTCCGTGGAAATGATTTTTAATTTCTCTAGTGATGGCCCATGCTCTGTGCATTGGCATCGCGCCAGGTCTCTGGCGACAATATTGCTGAATCCCCCGATAGCGATGAGTGGCGTCTTAAAATCGTGGGCGACGGCTGACAGAGCTTTGCCAATGGAAGCAAGGCTTTCGGTTTCCCGGATTCGCAGTTGTTTGGCCGTGTCGCGATCCTTGAGTACCCCCAATAGGAGAGTCATGGCAGTGTAGATTGTCAGGCACGAAACCCGGCAGAAATCCGTAACCGAGAAGTGGTTCCAGTTCATAATGATGAAAGGAAAGTAAACCAGGCTAACGAACAACGAAGCGTAAACGGCGCCGGTGAGGCCGAACCAGAAGGAAGCCAGGATAAGGGGAACGAGGTAGAATTCCTGAAACATGAGGTGTAGATGATTTGCTGCTTTGCAGGTCTCATACTCAAAGATGCTGTTGGCTATTACATAAAGAACCAGGAATACGATTTTCGGCCGGTCCGATCTCGACAACCTGCCGATTAGATGGGAGGAGGGCAGTTTGTAAGTCATTGCTGAACTCCGAAGGATTTTCTCCAAATATTTCACTCGCCACCGGCCGGCATCCGCTGATATTTCTTAAGACCTGGGAGGCTCAACAGCCTCCACCTCCATATGTTGTTGCTCTTCCCGTCCGGAAAGGCCTCGGAAACCAGCCTGGCAACCCGTTTAGAAGTCTTCGGCCCAACAGCATCCACGGCTTGGCCGCGGCCCGGAAACGACCCGGTAAATTTCTACTTTCGGTCGGTACTGGGCTCAATCGGCGCCAACGTCCGGCCAATTGAGCAATGGAAGCGAAAAGTGTCTTGTCTTCTTTCCCTATGGCCGATTCCAATGCCTCAAGGAACGACCCCACTGAGTGGAATCTTTCTTCCCTGTTCTCCGCCGTAGCCAGTTTGATAATCACATCGAGATCCTGAAAGAACCCGGCTTCGGGCGAGTGTAGGGCTGCCTGTCTGAGCGGGAATTGATCCGATCCAAGCCTCCCGGTTGTGGCCTCGTAGAGGATTTTTCCCAACGCGTAAATATCGGTCCGCTCGTCTGCTTTCTTCATATCCAGAAAGTGTTCGGGCGACATATAAAGCGGGGTGCCATGAGTCTCGACAGAATCAGTGAGCGGGGTTGATCGAAAACAGCGGGCCAGCCCGAAGTCTACTATCTTAGGCGTATCGTTATCCAGGAGAACATTTTCAGGTTTCAGGTCACGGTGGATTATACCGGCCGTGTGCAACGCCTTGACTCCTTCGAGCAAGGGCAGAAAAAAACTGATGATCCATTCCCTGGCGCGGTTTTCATCGGGATAGAAACCTTCGTCCGGCATGCTTGACCTCAAAGTTCCGCCGGCGATATATTCCATTACCGCGAAGTCGACGGGTTGGAGGTCGGCCTCAGCGGGCAGGGTCCCGAAATCGTAGATTTGTACGACATTCGGATGCTTGATCCGAGCCATTATCCGGACTTCCCGGCGAAACCTCTCGATTGAAGAATTGATTGCGACAGCGTCGCCTCCAAGTGACCGTGTCCGACTTCCGCAAATGAATTTGATCGCCACGTAACGGTCGAGATCCATCTGATGGGCTTTGTAGACTTCACCCATCCCGCCTTTGCCGAGGAATTCCAGGATAACCCATTTCCCGTTGATTACGGCGCCGGTCTTAAGAAGAAAATCATCTCGCCGAGTCATTGTCAGAAACCTCCCTTCCTATGACCAGGCCGGCTCAAATTCATTTTCACCTGCCGGCATCTCTTCAATCCCGAAACAATCAATCGGGGCCATGGTCTCCAGGTCATAATAAGTTCATACAATTATTCCATTCCGGGGCACTCTACCGATGCTTCCCTGAAGGTCGGCATCCTGACCCATCCCCATTGTCCTGCTCTTCCAGGGACGAGTTTGTTTACCATGATTTCTTCGCTCAGGTTGCAGTACATGCCGGCGGCCTTTTCAACGCATGGCCTCCCATGCTTCGGACACAGTTGGGTTACCGGTCCGGCCCAAAGAGTCCCGGCAGTCAAAAGAGAGCCCAGCGCTAAAACCGAAAAGAGATAAAAAAACTTTTTCATGGCATGTTCCTTTCTTTCAGTTAAATTTCGTTAGACCGTTCACTCTGTTTGCGCATTAGTTATCCAAGATCCGGGCCAGCGGGAAAAATCATCAAGCATTTTATAACCAACGGACATTATTGCCAAATCGTAGGGGTAGCAAAAGTGCTGAACCGATTGCCTGCGCGGGGATTGAAAGAAACTTGCAGGGATCTGGAAGGGAATTTTCAATAACCTCTCTTGTTCCTTGGACCCCGACGGTGATGTCGCCCGCCGCGTGGGGTGAGCCACATCGCTTACCGCCGCCGCCGGTACCGGGTAGGCCATGGCTGTCCTAAATAAAAAAGGGGGCGCGCCCCGCGGTGATGTGGTTTACACCGCGACGCGCCCCCCCCTTTTGGTCCCTGGAATCGTCAGTTGCGACCCTCGCCCGTGGGACCCTCACCGGAATGAGAACCCATCGAGCCGTGTCTGCCACCTTACGAGCCCGTGTGGCCGTGAGTTGCCATATTGGAGTTATGGCCCGAGCCCATCTGTGCGCAACGACCCGAGTGGGCGCCCATGTTAGCGCCTTGCATGCCCTTCATGTTCTGCATGTTCTGCATACCATTCATGTTCTGCATGTTTTTCATGCCCTGCATCCCTGTGGCTAGCGCCACACAGGCGGAAGCGAACAAAAATACGAGGGCGATCATTGCGACAAAAAACTTTCGTGTTCTGAAATTCATCGGTACCTCCAGAAGAGTTGTTGCGGTTTTTTCCGGGTCGACGAAGCGCCGACCCTTCCTCAATTACCAGCTATGTTTAGCGAGCGGGCCAGAGGGCCGCCTTGAACGAATCGTTACGATCGACCCTGAAGAGTGGACCATCGATCTTGACGAGACGCATTTGAGTTTGGCAACAACCGGGCCAGAAATACGGATTGGGTGCCGGATTTCATATCTTGGTGAATTGATAGGGAATTTAGATGGGGAAAAGGGAAGGGACCGCCGGATGGGCGGTCCCGGATTTAAAAAAAAATTGCAAAAAGACTGAAAGAAAATTTCACTCAGGGCATTATATAGACGGGTGTGCCGATCTGGGCAACCGAGAATAATTCGTCTATGTCGCTATTGTCCACGGCGATGCAGCCCAAAGTCCAGTCCGGGTAGCAGCCGCCGCCGTGGATGAAAATATGTCCTCCCAGGACCGTGTCGGAAGGTGGCAGACTCAGTGTGTTGTCTGCATCTTTTATCGAGCAGTATTGATCGAAGGAAATAATACCTTCCGACAGGGCTTCCTTAGCGTCCTTTACGGTCGGATAGTTTATTCCCAGGGATTTGTAATATTGGCTGTGAGCGTTCTTGTCGCAGATCTCGAATTTTCCCACCGGGGTCCTGCCGTCGCCTTGAAAGTACTTGTTCCCTTTGGGGTCGGGTCCCAGTGCGCAGGGATATTCGCGGACGAGCGTTTGCCCTTGAATCAGCAAAAGCCTGCGTTTCGACTTGTACACGTATATGACAGGATCGGTGATTTGTGACAGCGGCATATTGAAGTCCACGGTCGTGTAGGGAACATTTCTTTTCGGGAGCGGCGGGGGAGGCGGCTGGACCTTCGTTACAATGGGGGGGGGACAAGTCGATTGGAAAATCGAGCAGGAACACAACCCCGAACACAAAAGACCAGCACAAAAAATATAAAGCCCCAAGTCCGTAAATATGCGCCTCGAGCGCCACATACGCTGTTTCTCCTGTTGCTGTTAGCAAAAGTGCCGTGCGGGCTGGAAGCCCGCCTTCCGGACGCCGTGGGGGTGCGGGGGGCACAGCTCCCCGCGCGTCTGCCCTTCGCTGTTTCAGGGCGCCCCGAGAGGGCGTGAGCTACTGCTTCGGTGCTGTTTTTAGAAACTTTACCTGTTTCTTATGCACGGATTTGAAGGTCCTACGCCTAATGATCCGCTTTTTTCGAAACCTCCCTTTAAGAACTCGCCTTTTCTGCAGGGCGACCCGGAGATCGCGGTGCAGGTCCTTAAGAGACTGCGTGACGAGCACAGGGGTCCCGACGGGAGCCCAGTCCCACAGCTTGCCCGAATATCCCATGGGTACGTTTATACAGCCATGCGAACAATACGGGCCGATCACGTCTCCCAAGTGAATCCAAACGCGGGCATAAATGTGCAGGGCGTCGGGCATCACGGCCGGGTCGCCGTATGCGTCGGGGTATGTGGACCAATGGACGGGGTCTTTCCTGTCGACCCTGTAGAATCCAGCCTTGGTCCAGGTATTTAACTTTCCAATGCCGACATAGGTATCGTCCACAAGTCGGCCGTTTGCGTACCACCCGAGAAACGGGATGTTCTTTACGACCAGAATAAAGTGGGGGAACTTGCGAACTTCGGGAATGTTACGGGGCAGTGGCGACCAGTTCACGTAGGACGCGAAGTCTTTCGGAACGATGAGGGGCTTATGCAGCTTGATATCACTGCGGATATATTCCGGGTCCATCTTGTTCAGGCGGGCAAGAATTTCAACGCAGCGGGAAAAATCCAAAACGGGGTCCTTTTGCTGGAGTTTCAGCAAATCCCTTTCTGTTATCACGCGTCGCGCGGTGGAAAAATTGTGTCTTGAAATGCGGCTGGGCGCTTTGAGCCGGCGTGAGGCCGGCAAGGGCGCAGTATGTGATGGCGCGCAGCCGGAGATTATAAAAAGTGCAATCCCGGCGGCCAAAAGGCATCGGTTGGATCGTGCGAACATAAAAACCTCTGCTAACCGGGTTCCGAAACATTGCCGGTCGAGTTTTGCGTGGGTTTATGAAGTATTGCCACAATTTTAAATGCGAGCAGACATTCCCCGCGGGGGAGATAAATACGTTAAGTTGAAATAGTTTGCAAGGGAAAGAATGGGGGGTGATTGGGGCGCGCTTTCCCGGGGATGAATAAGCGATAACTCCGTTATCCCGGTCCATTGCGAGATAAACTTAAATGATTATTATAGGTTTCTCATTATTACGTCTGTTTAGTCACTGCTTGGTGTCGTGCTCAGGAGGACTCAAAAATGACTAATGAAGAAGTGCTGTTCCTTAGAAATGTGCTGGTTGACAGGCGCAACGGCATTCTGGAGAGGGTGGAAAGGCTTGCGGCCGCATGGCGGGAATTGGAGGAGCCGGCGATAGAGCTTGAAGAGGAAGCTCAGAAAGCCAGCATCACCAAGCCTTACGACAAACTCGATGAAAACCGGAAGGCAGAGATCGCACAGATTGACCTTGCGCTGATCAAAATGTCAGTTGGTGATTACGGGGTTTGCGAGTCATGTGGTGAGGACATCTCACCGAAAAGGCTGCAGGTGATACCCTGGGCTCGGCTTTGCGTAGAGTGCGCTCGCGATTTCGAAAAGCGTCGCAGAAGTCTGCCGGAGACATCCGAGGCGCCGATATCGGGTAAAGTTCCCGATGAATACCGAGGCATGGACAATCAGCAGATAATCGACCTGATCTATGAACGTCTGCAAAACGACGAGAGAATCGAGACCGAAGAGCTAAAAATTTCTTTCAAAAAAGGGGTCGTCTTGCTCGACGGCAGGCTTGAGAGCGAGCGCGAGCATGAACTGGTCCTCCGGTTGATTGCCGAATCGTTGGGTTTTTCCTCTATCGTCGATCGCATTGAGATAAACGAGCCGGGCATGGAATCGGATGAGATTTCGGAAAGGGATCCGGAAGACGATGAAGCGGGCGAGCTGTTTTACGACCGGGAGATGAGCGAGGAGGCTTTTGACGCACAAGGAATTGCCTTCCCGCAGGTTTCATAAAAGGTTTGTCTGTCTAGCGCCTGTTCATAAACACAGAACCCCACGCATATGGTTCGCGGCCCGGCGCGCCAGGCTGTGGCCGGGAGGAAAGGATTTGCAATGGGGTGGGAAATGTTTCGAGGGTTGCGGGGGAACGCAACCCTCGAACTGTTTGGCCATGAAAAGGCCGGGGGATGGGCCGGGGGCTGAGAAGGTCCACGGACGAATACTGACACTCATGCCTTGCACTACGCGATGCTCTACGTTCACACCAAGCGAGATCGAATTGCGATTGAGCCTCCACGGGGAACATCAGCTTCAGCGGGCAGTCGAATTGCGATTGGAAAACCAGACTCAGCATCAGGTAGAAGTGGAACCCAATTGTCAGAGAACGTCTTGCGCGCGGTCGAAGGACACGCTCAGCAACGGGGCCGGGACCAATTTTCCTGCAAGTGGAATCCGCCCCCCACTGGCCATTTATAAAGAGCAACTTGTGTGCCATAAATTGATTGGATTTTATTTGAATCATAATATCCAATAGTTATGCCGCACAGGAGTAAATAGCTTTGATAATTTATGCTTGGAATCGTGTAAATAGGGATATATCGAAGCGATATTGTACTATTGAGATGACAGTCGGGCGTATGCTGAAAGTTTCACCTGTGCAGCCGAAGAAGTAAAAAGGAGGAAGGCAAAAACAATGGAATCAGAAGAGTTTCACCTTTGCCTTTTGCCTTTTTACTTTTGCCCCCGGCAAGCGTTTTCCTCACATCCTCAGTTGGCGGGCTCGCGTTTTATAAGCAACGCCAAGATGCTCGTAAGCAAGGCGGGTGGCCAGGCGGCCTCGGGGAGTTTTGGTGATGAAGCCTTCCTGGATGAGAAAGGGTTCATAGACATCCTCGAGGGTGTCTTTTTCTTCAGACACCGAAGCGGCCAGGGTTTCGATGCCGACCGGTCCTCCGTCGTATTTTTCAATGATAGTGCCCAGGATTTTGCGGTCCATCGCGTCAAAGCCCTTTTGGTCCACATCGAGCATTTTCAGGGCGGCGTCGGCCACCTGCGCCGAGATATTGCCGTCGGCGCGAACCTCCGCATAGTCGCGGACCCTTCGCAGAAGGCGGTTGGCCACTCGGGGGGTGCCGCGCGAGCGCCGGGCGATCTCGAGTGCTCCTTCCTGCTCGATGGCTATCCCGAGGATTTTCGCCGAGCGCAGTATTATGCTTTTCAATTCGGTGGGGCTGTAGAATTCAAGCCTTAGCGAGACACCGAAGCGGTCGCGCAAAGGAGGCGACAGCAGGCCCGCCCGGGTGGTCGCCCCTATAAGCGTAAAAGGCGGCAGATCCAGTTTTACGGTGCGTGCCGATGGCCCCTGGCCGATGATGATGTCGAGCTTGAAGTCTTCCATCGCCGGGTAGAGGATTTCCTCTACGACGTGATTGAGACGATGGATTTCGTCTATAAAGAGGACGTCGCCCCGTTCGAGGTTTGTCAGGATGGCGGCCAGGTCCCCCGGCCTTTCTATTACCGGCCCGGAGGTGCTTCGAAGGCTGACGCCCAGTTCGTTGCTTATGACCGCGGCAAGGGAGGTCTTGCCCAAGCCGGGGAAGCCGTGAAAAAGCACGTGGTCCAGGGGCTCCGAGCGTCCCTTGGCGGCGGCAATGAAGACGTAGAGGTTTTCTTTGACCTTCTCCTGGCCTATGTAGTCGGCAAGGGTACGGGGTCGGAGGCTGCCCTCGACGGGCAGGTCTTCTTCCTTTTTCTGCGGAGTGATCACGCGGTCCGACATCTGCTCAGAATCTCCAGGAAAAAACGGTGAACGGGTGAGTGGTAAGGACCCGCTCGACTAGCCGACTCACCCATTCACCGACTCACCGACAGCGAACTCACACCAGGGCTTTAAGCGCCCCCCTCAGCAGATCTTCGATCGAAGGGTTTTCACCCAGCTCCTGCCTTGCCCGTTTGAGCGCCTTTTCCGCTTCGGCCGGGCGGTAGCCCAGATTGACGAGTGCGGAAAAAGCATCCGGAAAGGTGTTGGCTGAATCTGCGAAGGGCTGCGGAGGGCCGGGCTTCTGCCTGCTCTTGCCCTCTACCTTGTCGCGCAGTTCCAGCACGACCCTGTCGGCGATTTTTTTCCCGACCCCCGGGACGTTTTTGAGCCGCAGGTAATCCTGCCGGATAACCGCCTGCCTCAGTTCGTCCGGACTGATCCCCGAAAGTATCCCCAGGGCAAGTTTGGGGCCGACGCCGTTAACCCCGGTCAGCAGAAGAAACATCTCTTTTTCGGCGATCGTGCGAAAACCGAAGAGCTGAATGGCGTCCTCGCGCACGTGGGTGTGGATGTTGAGCACAACGGGCTGCCCGAGATCGGGCAGGTCGTAGAAAGTGCTCAAAGGGACCTGTACATGATACCCGACGCCACTTACATCGACGATGACGTATTCAGGGCTCTTGGCCCGCAATTTCCCTTCGAGAAAACCTATCATGATCTATCCGGGAGCTTCCACCTGATGTTGGATGACCAGGTGCTGATATGGCAAACCGCGACCGCAAGAGCATCGGCGGCATCGGGCTCCAAGGCCGAGTCGATGCGGAAAAGCTTCTGGATCATTCCCGCAACCTGCTCCTTGGGAGCTCTGCCGTAGCCGGCTACCGACTGCTTTATGCCCAGCGCGCTATACTCGTGAATAGAGAGCCCCGAGCAGATTCCGGCCAGGATAACGGCGCCGCGGGCCTGCCCGAGACTGAGTGCGCTTTTGACGTTTTTTGCAAAGAAGACCTCTTCGACCGCCATGAATTCGGGGCTATATGTCCCGATGTGCTCTTTTATCTGCTCGAAGATGATCTTGAGGCGTTCGGCAAGCGGGCGTGAGGACGGAAGCTTCACTGTCCCATGGTGGATGTGCCTGAGATGGAAGCCGTCACCCTCAACAATGCCGAATCCGGTAAAACGCGACCCCGGGTCCACTCCGATAGTCCGGATCATCTTTTATTCCAGCGATTCCATTATCTGGTCAGGGATGTCAAAGTTCGCGTAAACATTTTGAACGTCGTCGTTGTCTTCCAGGGCATCCAGCAGTTTTAAGATTTGCTGGGCGGTCTTGGGGTCTTCGATTCGGACCGTCGTTTGGGGCGCCATTGTGACTTCAGCAAGATCGTAGGTTATGCCTTTTTCGTCGAAAACCGCTTTTACGTTCAGGAACTCCTCGGGCGCCGTAATGACCTCGAACTGGTCTTCCTGATCTTTAACGTCTTCAGCGCCGGCTTCGAGTGCCAGTTCCATCAGTTCTTCCTCGGGCATGGTTTTTTTGTCGAAAACGATGCTCCCCTTTTTATTGAACATCCAGGAAACGCAGCCCGCCTCTCCAAGGTTCCCGTTGTTCCTGCTGAAGATGTGGCGCACTTCGCTAGCGGCCCTGTTTCGATTGTCGGTCATGATATCGACAAGGACCGCAACCCCGGCGGGGCCGTATCCCTCATAGGTCATTTCTTCGTAGTTTACGCCTTCAAGCTCGCCGGTACCCTTCTTTATGGCCCTGTCGATATTGTCTTTGGGCATGTTTTCAGCTTTTGCGGCCAGGACCGCGGCCCGCAGACGCGGATTGCCCTCCGGGTTTCCGCCGCCCATGCGGGCCGCAACCATTAACTCTTTAATCAACCTGGTAAAAACCTTTCCCCGTTTGGCATCAGCCGCCCCCTTTTTGTGGCGGATGGTTGCCCATTTGGAATGACCGGACATAAACTCCTCCTGACTATGATTTCCTATTCATGGCGAGAATATAAATTTCTCTGCTCTGTTTCCTGGTGGCCTCGGGTCTTACGACCCTGGTCTTCCCGAATTGTTTCTTGACCTCGGCGAGCAACTGGTGAAACTCCGGTCCCTGAAACAGCTTGGCCAGAAATGTGCCTCCGGGCGCGAGCCCCCATAAGGCAACCTCCAGGGCCCGTTCGAAAAGAAGCGCGGAGCGGGCGCTGTCGGCGGCCTTGATGCCTGAGGTGGCCGGGGCCATATCGCTTAGCACGACGTTAAACGGAAGATAGTCGCGCAAAGCGCTCTCAACGAAATCATGGTCGAAAATGTCACCCTGAAGGGTCACCACGTATTTCGGAAAAGCATGTTGGATCGGTTTGAGATCGATGCCCACAACGAGGCCCGCACCTCCTACGATCCCGCCTGCAAGCTGTATCCATGAACCGGGGGCCGCTCCCAGATCGAGGACGCGGTCTCCCGCCTTCAATACCTTAAATCTTTTCTGAATCTCTTCGAGCTTATATATAGCCCGCGCAAGGTAATTCTGCTTTTTTGCCTTGCGAAAATAATAGTCCTGGACAGTAAAAGCCATCGCGTCGACCCTAAAGATATGAATTATTTCCTATATCGGAAAATCCCCGATTTGTAAACCGGGGGCTTGCGAAAAGGTGATAAACTCTTTCCGTTCTTATTTTAGACCGAGGAGGACACGGATGGAAAAAATAATCAACGGAAAAAAACTTGTGCTCGTCCTGGGCGACATCACGGAGTTGGCGGTTGAAGCGATCGTCAATGCCGCAAACTCCGGGCTCCAGTTGGGCGGAGGCGTCGCGGGCGCCATCAGGACCAAAGGAGGACCGAGCATCCAGCAGGAGTGCAACCGGATAGGTCCGATCCGGGTGGGCGAGGCGGTCCTGACCGGAGGCGGCAGCCTCAAGGCCTCCTATGTGATTCACGCGGTCGGCCCGGTCTACGGCGAGGGCAACGAGGACGAAAAGCTGCGCAATGCTACCCTTGGCAGCCTCGAGCGCGCAACGGAAAAGGGGATAAAATCCATCGCATTTCCGGCCATAAGCACGGGCATTTTCGGCTTTCCAAAAGACAGGTGCGCCCGGATTATGTTGAAAGCGGTTTCGGAATTTCTTGCAGGCCGGGAAACGAGCCTGGAAAAAGTGATCTTTTGTTTATGGTCCGGGGCCGATCTCGATTTGTTCGAAAAAACTCTGGCCGAGGCGGCGGCTGCGGAGGAGCCCCCTTTCAGGGGAGCCTGAATAGTGTCGGCAATATCGAAGCGTTATGCAGACTTTGTATCAGTTGGAGCACTCCATAAATCCACAGGAAATAACTGGCGTCCAGAAGGGCCTTTCTCAGTTCCCTGGTGTTGACCTGACAGGTGTCGGGTTCCGAGTAGAGCGATATTTTAGGGATAAACCTGGGTACTCGTTTCGCGTAGGCCTCGAATGACTGCCCATGGCGTTTGCGCAGGTTTTCTTCTTCGTTCAGGATCACGAAGGGGTAATAGAGCCCGAACGAAATCGTGAGCAAAGCCAGAATCAGAAGGCTGCCCGTAGCCAGTCCGATTCCTGCTGCCCCGATCAGGCTGAAGAGGTAGAGTGGATTGCGCGTTGCCGAATAAGGTCCGAATTCCACCAGGCTGGAAGTTTTGCGTCCGGCAATATAGATGGAGCTCCAGACCCTGCCGAAGGCAGCGATGATTACACAGCCAAGGCCGGCGAAACTGATCAGGTCCCCCTTAAGACCTTCTCCCGGCCTGTTGCCGGATACCATGAGCAGAAGGAAGACCAAAAGGGCCAACAAGCGGGAGTGAGCGATACGAATCTTTGAACTTTTGCCTGCTTTGAAAAAATTCATTCTTTTAATTCCAGGAATTCAAAATATAAAAAATTTTCCGCCCCCCTCACATCCGAGGGTTACGGAGGGACATAAGTATAGAAACGGTGATGTAAAAACAAGCAAATTCCGCCGGTTTGCGGTTTACCCACAAGATATTGGACGGGATAGCAGGTAGCACAGCTGCGCTCGAAGCTACCGGCGCAAAAATTTATCCGGAGCGAAAACCCGACCCGGCCGGTGGAAAGGGCTGCGAGGAAAATAGTTGACATTTTACGGCAATCTATTTATGAAGCGTTGGTTCCACTGCCTGAGAAGGGTGAGGGGAATGAAGCGGATTTTTATCATGGCTTTAGCCTTTGAATAGCTTCGTTTTCCGAGTTTTTTTTCGACTCTTGGGCTTTCCTCGTGTAAATCAATCAACAAATACTCGGTGGAACCGAGCGTTAACCCTGAGAGCTTTTCAGGCAACCCCGAAGGAAATCGCTTTCGGCCCGGCAGGAAAGAATCCCAAGGTTTTGGCTCTAAGATGGCAATGCCTTTTCAGACGTGTATTCCGCTGATTCAGGTAGGGCTCGAAAGCCTGATCGGCTCGCGGACTAACATGAAATCGACTCTCAAGAAGGAGGCTGACCTTGACATTTCAACCATCAAAGCAGGTGTATTCGGGAAAAATCAGAGAGGTAACCCTGGGTAGCGGAGACAAAGCGGTTACGATTGGCGGCAGAGGGGTCTATGCTTTCCATTCATTCGAGGGAGCTGTGCCAAACGCTCCGAGGATTGCAATGGAGGTGTGGGACAAGGATCCGAGTGAAGAGTGGTCCGAGGCTGCCAAGGCGCCTTTCAGCGACGTTTTGGGAGATCCTGCGGCTTGGGCGCGTAAATGCGTTAGCGAGTACGGGGCCGAGATCATAGTGGTTCAGACCAAGAGCGCAGATCCGAACGGTGACAACCGGCCGGCCGGCGAAGTAGCCGCAACGGTCAAAAAAGTAGTCGATGCTGTCGATGTACCGGTAGTGGTGTGGGGAACGGCGAATCACGAAAAAGACGTAGAGGTCATGAAGCTGGTGGCGGAAAACTGTGCGGGCCGCAGGGTCGCGCTCTCTCCGGTCGAAGAAGGCGACTACAAGCAGATAGGGGCTGCATCGCTCGGCTATCAGCAGTTGGTTGTCGCGTCTTCGCCAATCGACGTAAACCTCGCCAAACAGCTTAACATCCTGCTCGGAAATCTGGGCGTAAACACGGAAAACCTGATAATCGATCCCACGACCGGTGGGCTCGGCTACGGACTCGAGTACACCTATTCGGTTATGGAGCGCATCGGACAGGCCGCTCTTACGCAGGAAGACGAAAAACTTCAGCAGCCGATTATAGCCAACGTTGCCAATGAGACTTGGAAGTGCAAAGAGTCGAACCTGAGCGCTGAGGAGGCTCCGGAGCTCGGCGACGCGGCCAAACGCGGGATTTTGATGGAGGCGGTCACTGCCGTCGACCTCTTGATCGCCGGGGCCGACGTGGTTGTGATGCGCCATCCTGAAGCCGTAAAACTGGTGAGGAACTATATAGCGAAAATGATGTAACCCTTGCCGAAAATCGAGAGCAGGTGTTTTCGGTAAAATGAACCTCCCCAGGAAGGGGAAAAGAGGTGCTACATGGCTGATGAAAAGAAACCGGTTTCGATAGTAGAAGAAAAGAAGGCAAAGAAAGTGGATTTTCGCGACATGACTACTTGCGAGTCCACTCTCCAGATGCTCAGGAAAATGGAGGCGGACGGGACGGAGAACTGTTTCACCCGCGCGGCGGACATGAAGCCTTGTCCGATCGGCGCCGATTCCGCCTGCTGCAAGCACTGCTTCATGGGACCCTGCCGCCTCAACGCCAAAGACCCGTACTCGAAGGTCGGGGTTTGCGGTGCGACCATCGACACCATTGCCGCCCGGAATTTCGCCCGTAACGTGGGCGCCGGCTGCTCGGCCCATACCGACCACGGCATGGGGATGCTCGACATTTTCCGGGAAGTGGTCAACGGCAAGATCGAGCATTTCAAAATCCAGGATGAAAAAAAGCTGCGCCAGGTAGCCGAGAGCATAGGGATCGAGACCAACGAGAGGTCGGTGATGGACATAGCCAAAGACCTCTATGCGGAACTCGAACGCACATACACCCAGGTTGAGGGTGAAATTCCTTTCGCAAAGCGCGTTCCGCCCAAGACGCTCGAAGCGTGGCGAAAAGAAGGAATCGTTCCCCGCGGTTCGATGCGCGAGATCATGGAAATTATGCACCGCACGCACATGGGCGTTGACCAGGATTATGAGAACATCGTGAAGCAGTGCTCGCGCACGGCGCTTGCCGACGGCTGGGGCGGCTCCATGGTTGCAACGGAGATATCCGACATCCTGTTCGGCACGCCGACGCCCAAGGTTGCCGGCGTCAATATGGGATTCCTGAAGCAAGACCAGGTAAACATCGTAATCCACGGCCACGAGCCGCTGCTTTTCGAAGCCATGGTCGTTGCCGCCGACGATCCTGCTAACCTTGAAAGGGCCAAGGCCGCCGGGGCAAAGGGCATCAACCTTGTCGGCATGTGCTGTTCCGGGGCCGAAGTGCTGGGGCGCCACGGCATTCCTCATGTAGGAAATTTTCTTTCCGTCGAGCCGGTTATCGCGACAGGCGCGGTCGACGCGATGGGCGTTGACGTCCAGTGCATCATGCAGGCTTTGGTGAAGGTGGCCGATTGCTACGGGACGAAGTTTTTCACGACCAACCCGAAAGCACACATCGAAGGCGCCGTTCACATTGAATTTCACGAACATGCGCCCTTTGATGCACCCAATCAGATCATCGCCTTGGCTATCGAGCGTTTTTCAAAGCGGACCGCCAAAATCGTGATTCCTTCCCGCCAGGACTGGGGCGTGCACGGGTTCTCGCACGAGTATGTCAACTACATGCTGGGCGGCGAGTTCCGCGAGTCGTATATGCCGCTTAACGCCAACATCATAAACGGCAAAATCAGGGGCGTTGCCGGCGTAGTCGGCTGCACCAATCCGCGCGTGAAGCATGACTATCTGCACGTGGAACTGGTAAAAGAGCTGATCAAGAACAACGTCCTGGTGGTCCAGACCGGATGTTCGCAAATATCTTTGGCCAAAGCCGGTCTCATGAGGCCCGATGCGGCGGTGCTTGCCGGCGAAGGTCTCCAGGAAGTATGCGAAACGGTTGGAATTCCACCCGTTTTGAGCCTTGGCTCCTGCGTCGACAACAGCCGCATACTCATGGCCGTAGCCGAGATGGTCCGGATAGGCGGCCTTGGCGACAAGATTTCCGACCTGCCGGTAGCGGGCGCCGCCCCCGAGTATATGAGCGAGAAGGCCATCTGCATCGGGCAGTACTTCGTTGCTTCGGGCGTCTACACCGTTTTCGGCGTAACATTCCCGACCGTCGAAGGCACGAAGTTCCACGACCTGCTCTTTAGCGGGCTCGAGGAAAGGGGCCTGGGAAAATGGGGATTCGCCACCGATCCGATAGAAATGGCCTATATGATGATTGATCATATCGACAAGAAGAGGGCTGCCCTCGGCATTTCCGAGCAACGCGAAAGGAAACTGTTCAGTATGGAAGACCGCAGAGCGGCTGACGCCTAAGCCTGTGCGGCGCTCTCAAGTCAATCCGTATCTTAATTCCGGCTTGAAGCCGGTTGCGTTGCAGGGAAAAAGAGAAAAGGAGTCAAGTTATGTCCAGGTTAGTCGCTTTTGCAGCGATCCAGGGAGCTTACAATATAGTTTCCAAGGCCGAAGGCAAGTTCAAGCAGGCCATGGATAAGTATGGCCCGAATCAGCCGTTGAGTTTTCCCAATACGGCTTATTACCTGCCCATTATTTATTCGATCCTTGGCGTCAAGGTCGAAAAACTGGCTGACGCCGAAGCTGTAATCAAGAAGTGCCGCGAGCTTCTTCCCAAGCACATCAAGCCTGAGCACAACATTCACCTTCCCTACCTGGGAGGGACGCTTGATTCGGGTATGGCCGCAATACTGGCTGAAGAAGTGGTCGAGGCGATCCGGTACGTGGACGAGCCCGATTTTTATATGCCCGGCGAGGACTGCGATCTGGATAACGGGAGACTCTGGCTTGGCGCAGCAGACGACACGATCATGAGAAAGCGTGGCGTGGAGTTTGTCGACGGGTCGGCCCCCGGTTTTGCCGCAATCGTCGGTTCGGCTCCCAGCCCCGAGATCGCCAAGATGATCGCCGAAGAATACCAGAAAAAGAACCTCTACGTATTCATGTGCGCCAACCAGAACGGCACCTCGTTTGCCCAGCAGTTGGTCGAGGCGGGCGTTGAAGTTGGCTGGGGCACGCGCCTCGTGCCGTTCGGTCCCGACATCTCCGGGGCGGTATTCGCACTGGGTTTCGCAAACCGCGCGGCCATGGCCTTTGGCGGTGTCAAACCGGGCGATTACAAATCGATTTTGAAATATAACAAGGACCGCATCTTCGCCTTCGTCAACGCTTTTGGCGAAGTGAACGCCGAGTGGGCCGCCAACGCCGCCGGGGCTATCAACTGGGGTTTCCCCACGATCGCGGACACCGATATCCCCGAAATTCGTCCCTATGGCGTGTGCACCTACGAACATGTCGTCTCCAGCATTCCTTACGAGCAGATGACTGCAAAGTCGATCGAGGTTCGCGGACTCAAGGTCACCATTACCGAGATTCCGATCCCTCTTTCCTACGGTCCGGCGTTCGAGGGCGAGCGCGTACGCAAAGACGACGTCTACCTCGAATGCGGCGGTGGAAAGACTCACTGCTGCGAACTGGTCAAGATCGCCTCGATGGAGTCTGTGGAAGACGGTAGAGTAGAAGTCATCGGCCCTGACATCAAGGATGTAAAAGCTGGTTCGAGGTTGCCCATGGCGGTAACCGTCGAGGTTGCCGGCCGGAAGATGCAGGAAGACTATGAGCCGATCCTCGAACGGCAGGTGCACCACCTGGTTAACTATGCGCAGGGCATCATGCATATAGGCCAGCGCGACATTGCCTGGTACAGGATTGGCAAGCAGGCCGTGGAAAAGGGATTCACCCTGGAGCACATCGGTAAAATCCTGCACGCCAAGTACCACCAGGATTTCGGGGCCATTTTCGACAAGTGCCAGGTCAAGATTTACACCGAGGAAGCCAAGGTCAATGAAATGCTGGAGGTGGCGCGGAAGGCGTACAAGGTCCGCGACGAGCGTATCGAAGGCATGACGGACGAGACCACCGAGACCTACTACTCGTGCACGCTGTGCCAGTCTTTTGCGCCGACGCACGTCTGCGTGATAAGCCCCGAGCGCACCGGTCTTTGCGGCGCTTATAACTGGCTCGACTGCAAGGCCTCCAATGAAATCAATCCCACAGGTCCCAACCAGCCGGTCCCCAAGGGCGAGACCCTCGATCCAAAGCTGGGCAACTGGAAGGGTGTAAATGACTTTGTCTTCAAGGCCTCCAGGCAAGCTGTCGCCAGCTACAATTTCTACAGCCTTGTCTATGACCCGATGACCACCTGCGGGTGCTGCGAGTGCATTGCGGCGGTCCTGCCGATGTGCAACGGCATAATGACGGTAAACCGTGACTTCGCCGGCATGACCCCATGCGGCATGAAATTCACGACCCTTGCGGGCACCATCGGCGGCGGTCTGGTTACGCCCGGATTTGTGGGCCACAGCAAGTACAACATCACGCAGCGCAAGTTCATCGTCGGCGACGGCGGCATCGCGCGGATGGTATGGATGCCCAAGATGTTGAAAGAGGAGATCAGGGACAGGCTTATCAAGCGCGGTGAGGAAATCGGCATTCCCAACCTCATCGACATGATCGCCACTGAGGAAGACGGCACCACCGAAGATGAGGTTTACGCCTTCCTGGAAAAAGTGGGACATCCCGCTTTGTCAATGGAAAGCATTCTTGGATGATCGACTGTCCGGGCGTGGGGCTCATGGTCTCGCGCCCGGTCCCAATATGGTAATTTAACCTTTAGCAGGAGAAGACGCTCATGGGCCTTACCGGAATTCAAATCTTTAAATTGCTGCCCAAGACAAACTGTGGAGAGTGTGGGGTTCCAACCTGCCTGGCCTTTGCAATGAACCTTGCCGCGGGCAAGGCCGAACTTGACAAGTGTCCGTATGTGTCCCAAGAGGCCAGGGAAAAACTGGCTTCCGAATCGGCCCCTCCCATTCGGCCCCTCACGATCGGGACTGGTGAATACGCCGTAAAAGTCGGCGGTGAGACTGTGCTTTTCAGACATGAGAAGACTTTTGTCAATCCGCCCGGCTTGGCCGTTATGGTGTCAACCGATGAAGATGCGGCTTCGGTTGCCGGAAAGATCGACCGGTTCAATAAATCGCAGTATGACCGTGTCGGCCTCAGGCTTCGTGCCGAGATGTTCGCGATAAAAGATGCCGGCGGTAATGCGGATGCATTTTGCGCTCTTGCCAAGAAGGTATCCGAGGAGACCGGCGCCTCTATGATTTTCATGTCCGAGTCGGTTGACGTACTTACTGCGGCGGTGGATAAGTTCAAAGATAAAAAACCGCTTCTTTATGGTGCAACCGCAGCTAACGCCGAAGCAGTCGGAAATCTGGCCAAAGCCGCCGAATGCCCTGTTGCCGTTAAGGGCGACGGCTCGATGGAGAGTGTGATCGATCTAAGCGAAAAACTCTCCGCAATGGGTGTAAAGGACATAGTGCTGGACACCGGCACGCGGGATCTCAAGAAGGCTTTCGAAGAGCAGGTGCTCATCCGCCGTGCGGCCCTCAAAGAAAGGTTCCGTCCCCTCGGGTTCCCGACCATCGTTATGGCCAACGAGATGGGCAGCGGGATAATGGAAGAAGCGCTGGTAGCGGCCACCTTCATCGCCAAATACGGCGCGCTCATTGTTATGAGCGATCTGCAGCCGCACGTGGTTTTCCCGCTCCTGTTGGAACGGCTCAATATCTATACCGACCCGCAACGACCGATGACAGCCGATCAGGGAATCTATCCGATCAACAATCCGGACGAAAATTCTCCGGTGCTCGTGACCTGCAACTTCTCGCTTACCTACTTCATCGTTTCCGGTGAGATCGAGGGGAGCAGAGTCCCCTCCTGGCTCTGTGTTCAGGATACCGAGGGACTGTCCGTCATGACTGCATGGGCGGCCGGAAAGTTTTCGGGGGAAACGGTTGGCACCTTCATCAACAAGTGTGGGATCAAGGACAAGATAAAACACAAGACTGTTATCATCCCGGGGTATGCTGCCGGCATAAGCGGCGAGTTGGAAGAAGAACTCGGGGCGGGCTGGACCGTTGCGGTCGGCCCGAGGGAAGCGAGCCAGATTCCAAAATTCCTCAAGACTTTCAAAGCTTAGACGGGAGGCCAAGGAATGAAACTGATAGGTGAAAACCTGAACATAATGAGCAAAAAATATGGCGCCGCACTGAAGGCCAAAGATGCCAAACCGCTTCAGGAGCTTGCCATCGAAGAAGCCAAGGCCGGGATGGATTATGTAGATCTCAACATCGGGCCTGCGGGCAAAACGGGCGTGGAGTTAATGAGCTGGCTCGTTCCGGTTATCGAAGAAGTTGTGGATATTCCGCTCGCCCTTGACACTTCCAACGTCAACGCGATAGAAGCCGGGCTCAAAGCGTGCAAGAAGAACCGGCCGCTCATCAATTCGATTATGGTCCGCCCCGAGAGAATGGAAGCTCTTTTGCCGCTTGCGGCAAAATATGACGCCGAGTTCGTCGGACTTCTCTGGGGACCCGAAGGAATGCCCAGGGACGAAAACGAGCGCGGAGCGCTTTGCGCCGAACTGGTGTTCAAGGCGACCGGTGAATTCGGCATTAAGCCCGAACGAATCTTTATCGATCCCATCCAAACGCCGGTCAACGTGCAGCAGATGCAGATCATGAGCGTTTTGGAGTTCATGAAAATGTTCGGTGATATAGCCCCCGGGTGCAGAAGCACTATCGGGCTTTCCAACGTGTCCAACGGCCCTCCGGACCACCTGCGTCCGATCCTCAACCAGGTCATGCTTATTATTTACAAGCGCCATGGAATGTATTCCGCCATTGTGGACACTTTCGACACGAAGCTCCATGAGATCGCCAGAGGAAAGCATCCCGGCCTTGAAGCCCTTGTGCACAAGGTCGAGGACGGCCAACCCATTGACATGGGTCCTCTTTCCGACGAAGAGCGCGATGTCGTAAAGACGGCCAAGGTTATACTCGGTCAGACGCTCTACTCCGACTCCTGGCTCCAGATCTGATTCGTCAAAGGCCCGCCCGTTCCAAGACAAAGGGGCGGGCCTCACCTCTTTTTCCTGCTTCGCCCCGTCCCTGTTCCGCCTGACTTGCTCTCATTTCAAACTCTTGGAGAAACTGTCTTTAAGCCTACACTAATGGAGAGCGCCGTGAAAGATGCGATCCGTCCCCGGCCTGCCGATTGCCGGGGCAGGCTCTGCCGCTCCATAATTTCGGTTCCCGCTAATCGGGAGAAGATGGTCGATAAGGCGTTGAGCCTTGAGGCCGATGTCATTATGCTCGATCTTGAGGATTCCGTGCCCGTTGACCAAAAGGATGAGGCCCGCAAACGCGCCGTCTCCATTTTGAGGGGCGCCCAGACGCGCGGCAAGGTCCTATCGTGCCGTATCAACGGGATGGCTACTCCCTTTGCTTACCGTGACATAATTGATATAGTGGAAGCTGCGGGCGAATTTATTGATACGATCGTCATTCCAAAGGTCAATGATGCCTCGGAAGTTAAAGCGGTTGATTATTTTCTGACCCAGATAGAGCTGCGGATGGGTTTTAGCAGGCGGATCGGTCTTGAACCTTCCATAGAGACCGCCTCTGGAATGTTAAGGGTGGAGGAAATCGCATTCAGTTCACAGCGGATTGAGTCGCTCGTATTCGGAGTCGCCGATTACAGCGCATCGCTGACCATGCCGGGCGGGGGCATTAGCGGTCATGGCGAAAGCGCAGGCCTTTATCCGGGCGACAGGTTCCATTTCCCGTTGAGCCGGATGGCAATGGCGGCCAAAGCGGCGGGTTTGGCGGCGATCGACGCCCCGTATGGAGATTATAAAGACCCCGAAGGTTTGAGGCGCTCCTGTTTGGCGAGCGCCGCTCTGGGATACGACGGCAAATGGGTGATCCACCCGGACCAGATTGCAATTGTAAACGAGATCTATTCGCCCTCGGAGGAAGATTTCCAACGCTCCGTCAGGATTTTGGAAGCATACGAGCAGGGCAGGGCCGCCGGGGTGGGATCGATCGCCCTTGACGGTAAAATGGTCGATGCTGCGTCCATAAGGGTCGCGCAGGTTGTGAGGGCCCGACGGGATGCCATCGACAGGAAAGGCAAAAAGACCTGATGCGCATATTGTTATATGGCGCGGCAGGGTTCAGAATAAAGCCGGGAAGGCAAAAATGAGCAACGCCGAGTCCGCAGAAATTCGCCAGGAAGGTTTGGCCGGGCATCTCGAGCTCCAGATACTCTACGATATCTTTTCCGCCCTCGACAGTTCTCCATATCTTCAGGATGTTCTCAAACGAACGCTTGCAAATATTCTTGGCACACTCAAATGCAAGATGGGCGCCCTTTACCTCGTCAAGGAGACTTCCGGGGAGAAATGGCTGCTCGAGCTGTCTGCGCACCACGGGTTTGCGCCAAGACTGCTCAACACCGTCCAGTACCTTAAAATACCATCGGAGATGATGGACAAGTACTGGCAGGACGACCCTGTCCGATGGTTTCCGATATCGAGACTCTATTTTGCCGCTCTTCGCGAGCGCATGAAGGAAAAGGGCGTCGAGGAAATCATCTGCATCCCTCTTATGTCGCACAACCATGTCGTGGGGTTGCTCTATGTGACAAATGACGGAGCATACAAGCTGGGACCGGGGCAGAGCGAACTTTTGAGGGCCATAGGAAACCAGCTCGGGGTGGCGATCCAGAACGCAAGGCTTTTCGACTCTGTAGAACGGGCCAAAAGAGAGCTGGAAATCAGCTTCGACGCCATCCGGCACGCGATCTTTCTGGTTGACAGAAAGATGCGGATTTACAGGGTGAACCGCACGAGTGAAGTGGTCTACGGACCGAGCCTGGTCGGACGCAAATACCCTCCGATAATTTACGGGACCGAAGAACCTCATGACCAATGCCCTATCTGGGCGGGCCTGGAGAGCGCCCAGCCCCTTCGCACAGAGGGCCCTCACCCGCGTTGGGGCGGCTACTACCACTATTATGTATTCCCGGTCTTTAACGTATCTTCCGGGGACCTCGAACGAGTCCTTTATTATGAAAAGGACGCCACACAAGCGAGGAAACTCGAAGAGCGCCTCCAGCAGGCAGAACGGCTAAAGGCCCTGGGGACGCTGGCGGCGGGGATCGCCCATGAAATCCGCAACCCGCTGGCCACCATAAATTTCAACACCCAGATGCTCAGGCGCGAATTGGAGCTAAAACCCGCCCAGGCGGAGATGTTCGAAGACGTCTCCGAGCAGATACGCAGGATGGACCGCATTATTCAGCAGGTGCTCCAGTTCGCGCGGCCCAGCGATCCACAGTTCCTTCCCGCCGAACTCAACGATGCGGTGCGCCGTTGCGTGGATATGGCGAAAATGTATCTCAGGAAGGCCAGTGTCGAAGTGACGGTCGACCTGCAGCCGGACCTGCCTCCTGTCGTGATGGATTTCAACCAGATCTGCCAGGTATTGATGAACCTTATAATCAATGCGATCGAGGCGATGCCCGGAGGCGGGAAACTGAGAATTGGCACCTTTTCGAGCGCAGAGCAGGGGCAGACCTTCGAGATTCATGACTCGGGAACAGGCGTTTTGGAGGAAGACAAGCTCCGCATATTCGACCCTTTCTTTACCAGAAAGCCTGAGGGCACCGGGATGGGTCTTAGCATTTCCAGGCAGATAGCCGAAAAACACGGCGCCCTCATAGAACTGGATTCAACGCCGGGCGAAGGGACCACTTTTCGATTGATCTTCCCCAGGGGTAACGATCAATTAGCATCCCGGAATGCGAAGTAAGTCGACAATGCGCCATTATGCCGTCGACATTTACGACTGTGGTGACGGCCTGCTTGTTTGCGGGATTGCGCCGGGCTTTTCAGCCGTTTAAACTTCGCGATTGCGCAGCTCTTTTGACTCTGAAAATCTCTTTCAACTGCGCTTTAAGTTCGGAGCGGCGCTCTTGAAACCTTATTCCGCAACGCCTCATCCGAGGATTGCTCCAGGACTCCTCCGGCGTTTCGAAATCGTACATCACGATGGATTCTATTCGATTCATTCGATGTGAATCCGAACCGAATATACTGATGCTTGCCGGACCTGTATCGAGCTTCCTTGTGGCAAGATACTGAACGGCCATACCACCCAGACTCGCATCCAAGACTTTGCCCACGATTACCGGTCCCTCTGGAATCACAAATGCAGCAAAAACCTCTTTACACATTTCAAATCGCTTGTGCCTTCTCCGTTCTCGGCGCACGCTAAAACTCCTCCCCGACATCGACATCGGCCGAATTCCGGCAGTCAGCTTCACGTTACAACGGGCGAAAATGGAAACTGGAAATGCAATTTAAATGCCTATTTTCGGAAAGCACGGTAAGCATGCGACACTAAAGAGTATCTTCAACGCAGACAGGGGGTCCTTCCGGGTCGAAAGTGTAAAAAAAACCTACACCCACAGTCGATAAAATGGCCCAGAATGTGATTTTGCACCGGTTTTAAAATTGTAAAGATTTCCGACGCATTTGTGCAAAAAACTTTGAGAAAATGCATTACGACCAGGCGGCTGAGACCGAAAATATTGTGCTTCAGAGTTTTTCCCGGATCTCGGGAGGTGTCGCAGACGTTTAAAGTATGGTATGGAACGTATGTTCTCGGGGATTGGGCGTCAAGCGGCAAATTCGGGCAAGACGCCGGGCGGTCTGGAAAGAAATCACGCTTTTATCCTTGAACCGGGGAGCCGGAATTATGATGTTACGCGGCAAATCAAGGGCTGTTGTCATTGTGGTCGCGCTTTTTGTGGTCTTCGTTGCGTTTCCTCTACCGTGCCTTGCATATGCCGGGAAGGTGGTGAATGTCGACGGAGGGGATTTGCTGACGGTTTCGGTAAATGGTTCCGTGCGAAAAATTCGCCTCTACGGCATTGGCTGCCCTTTATTCGGCCAACCCTTTCACGGAAAGGCCATGTTCATGACGAAATTTTTGTCGCTTCAAAGAGACGTGGAGATCACCCCTGTTTTCAGGGATAATTATGGCGTTGAAAATGCGCTTGTTAGAATCGATGGATCGGCGGAATATCTCAATGAGAAACTTGTCGAGTACGGGCTTGCCTGGGTAAAGCCCTGCGACAGGAAATCACACCTGTGCCGGGAATGGAAAAAGCTGGAGGGGGTTGCCCAAATGAATTTTATTGGACTTTGGGCTCAACCGCCTGCGATTGCCCCGTGGGATTGGGAAAAGGCTAAACGGTTGAGGATACTCGATCGCATGAAAGCAGCGGAAAAGCGGAAATAGCTTGCGACTGCGCCGCCGTCATGCCGCCGGCTTTTATTCATCAGAAGAATGTGTATATACTTTGTCGGACTATTTTTCATGCTCCATCCCATCCTAAGTAGCTGATAAGGCGAAAGTTGTTTATAATTTTACAATTGCCGGATGATTTTGGTGAGCTATCGGAACGGATGAGGCAGTCCTGATAACTTGCTTATTCCCGCCGGAGATTTTATATTTCTTCACTCTAAGGCGGCGCGACTGAAGCTTTTTGGACAAAAAACCGACCTGAAAATGCGGTGGGAACTCTTTGCACCGAGGTGGTGCATCATTCCTGTTGAGGAATGCAGGCAAGTTTTTTGGACAAAATTTTATCTCGGCATTCAGGTTGGATACATAGCTTAGAAGTTGATGCATTATTACAGTTAGAAGGGGGTAGTTATGGATTCCAGAGAAAGATCTTATCTTGAGTCGTTTAGGAAAGTCTTGAAAGCGGTGACCTCCACATTGTCCTTGGACGAGGTCCTGGACATGCTGGTCAGAAATGTCGCGGAGGTCATGAATGTGAAGGCCTGTACCATCCGCCTTCTCGATCCCGAAAAGGGGACTCTGGAGTTGATGGCGTCTTATGGATTGAGCAATAATTATATCCAGAAAGGTCATATCGAAGCGCAGCGCAGCATTGCCGAATCCATGGAAGGGAAAACCGTGACGGTATTGAATATGGCGGAGGATCCCAGAGCACAGTATCCAAAAGCGGCGGTCGAGGAAGGGATCGTCAGTCTGTGTTCCATCCCCCTTTCCATCAAAGGGCGTGTTATCGGTGTGCTCAGGGTCTATACGGGGGCTCCCCACAACTTTACCGAAGACGAGATTAACTTTGCGGAAGCCTTGGCTGAAATGGGGGCTATAGCGATTCGAAATGCCCGGGTTCATGAGGGGCTGCAGGGGGATTTTCAAAGAGTTGTGGACATGTGGTCAGCGGAACTGAATAGATAGCGCCAATCCGGGATCACTTTTCCGGTCTAACACGTCCTTAGCCTCAAAATAGGAATGAAATGGAGGGCCGGCCCTCCCCTCAAGCGCCGTGAGGGTCCGGCCCCCCTTTAACCCGCAATCATCCCCGGATTTCTCATACGAACCGGATTCCAGCCCGCAACTGTATTCGCTATAAGATCCCGTGGGAAACCGCGACGCTCTTGATAATGGCGAAAACCCGCATGCCGGGCTTCAAGTCAAGCGTTGAGAGGGCCATGGGAGTTATTCTGGCCAGAAGGGGACAGCCGATATCAAGCCTTACGTCCACCAGCGATCCGTTCCCGTTGGTGATTTCTTCAACGGTGCCGGGCAGGATATTCTGCACGCTGATTTGCTCTGGGGAAACAAGCGCAATGGCCACGTTTCTCGCCTCTATGCGCACCCTCACTCTGCTCCCGATCGAGACATCGAGCCGCGGGACCTTCAAGACGCCCCCCTGGAAACGCAGATAACTGAGACCGGCTGCCTCATGGTGTGATTCCACAACCGTCGATATGACGGCGCCGCAATCGGTATATCCGGTTAAACTCTGCAGATCGCGGCGGCTCATCAGTTCTTCGATCGTGCCGGATGCGACCGCGCGGCCGGAATCCAGCACTACCATGACGTCGGCCAGGTTTAGAATCTCTTCGAGCGAATGGCTGACATAGAGTATGGGAAGGGAAAACTCGCCGGCCAAACGGGCGATGAAGGGCAGCACTTCGGCTTTTCTGGCAAAATCAAGGGAAGCCAGCGGTTCGTCCATTAAAAGGACGGAAGGGCTCGTTAGCAGCGCCCGGCCGATGGCCACGCGCTGCTTTTCGCCCCCCGAGAGTTTGGCGGGACGGCGGTCGACGAGGTGATCGATACCGAGCAGGTTTACGACCTGATCGAACTCCACATAGCGCTCCGGCTTGGGAGTAAGGCGCATTCCGTAAGTAAGGTTGGACCGTACGGAAAGATGAGGAAACAGCCGCCCTTCCTGAAAAACATAGCCCACGCGCCTCTTTTCGGGAGGAAGGTCAATAGTTGACTTTGAATCGAAAAGGCAACGGCCGCCCACGATAATGTGGCCCTCATCCGGGCGAACGAGTCCTGCTACCATGTTGATGATCGATGTCTTGCCTGCGCCCGAGCGGCCGAACAGTGCGGTCACGCACGCAGCTTCCGACCGAAATGTCGCATCTACCGTGAAATTGCCCTGCCGTCGCCTGACGCATACATCCAGCACGAAATAAACCCTCAGCTTTCCATCCGGGCCGCATAGCGCCTGGCCAAAAGCTCCGATGCCACCAGGGCGGCCATCCCCAGGGCTACCGCGATAACGCACAGCCGCATCGCCGCCCGTTCCCCGCCGGGGATCTGGGTGAGTGTGTAGAGAGCCAGGGGAAGGGTCTGAGTCTGCCCCTGGATATTGGAGACGAACGTGATGGTTGCGCCGAATTCGCCAAGGCTGCGGGCGAAGGCTAAAATAGCCCCCGCTATCACACCCGGGACTACAAGGGGCAGCGTCACAGTGAAAAACACTCTGAGCGGTCCGGCTCCAAGCGTTCGGGCCGCGGCCTCCAACCCCCGGTCCACGTTTTCGATAGAAAGCCTCACAGCGCGCACGAGCAGCGGGAAAGCCATCACGGCAGACGCCAGCGCCGCTCCCTTCCATGTAAAGGCAATTGTGATTCCCAAAGTCTTATGAAGCCACGCACCCAGGATCCCCCTGTTCCCGAGCAGTACGAGCAGCAGGTAGCCCACCACTACGGGCGGCAGCACCAGCGGCAGATGAATCAGGCCGTCCAGGGCGGATTTTCCTGGAAACCTGAGCCTCGCCAGCCCCCACGCCGCCAGTATGCCGAATGGAAGGCTCACGGCCACAGCCCAGCCGGAGACCCACAGGCTCAGCTTTAAAGCGTCGATTTCTACCGGGGTAAGACTGAACCAGCTCATTCTATCACGCTGAAGCCGTATTTTTCAAAAATCGCCCGCGCTTGAGGCGTCTTGAGAAATTCGAGGAAACTCCTGGCGGCAGGAGTTTCCTGTCCGGTAACCAGGGCCGCCGGGTAGACGATCGGCGGATGGCTGCTCGCCGGGAATACTCCGATTATCTTGACCTTTTTCGTGATTGCGGCATCGGTGGCATAAACGATTCCAAGAGGCGCTTCGCCACGTTCGACCAAAACCAGCGCGAGCCGGACGTCGGCCTCCCTCGCCAGGCTCCCTTTAACGCTGTTCCAGACGCCCAGCGATTCGAGGGCCTGCTTTGCGTAAATACCTGCAGGCACATGCGCCGGGTCGCCCACTGAAAGCTTTCCGCCCGCAAGGAGCCGTGCGAGGTTGAAACCGCGGGTGATCTCAACCTTATTGAGCTTGCTGCCCGAAGGGGCGATCAATACGAGCCGGTTGCCAAGCAGATTGAAGCGGCTGGCGGGATCGATCACTTTTTTCTTTGCCAGATAATCCATCCACTTTTCATCTGCCGATATGAAGACGTTGGCCGGAGCGCCGTTTTCAATCTGTTTGGCAAGGGTCGAAGACGAGAGGTAGGAAGGCGTAAATGCGCACTTGTCCTTTTGTGCAAATAATTTGCCGATAGCATTCAAGGAGTTCGTGAGCGACGCGGCTGCGAATACGGTCACGTTGCCCTCCGCGCGTGCGGAAACATTAAAACCGACGAGAAAAGTCAGCGCCAACAGTACAGTAAAGACACTTCCAGCCATCCGCTTCAGATTCATAATCATCTCCGATAGTTGTTAAAGCAATTTTCCTAACCTTAATCCCGGTCGGCGATCCCTCTATCCAAAGTCATAAAGACCTTTCGGCTGAACTGGTGAATGACAGGGGTCCCGGCGCCGTGCCGCACTGCCTTCAATACCGCGTCCCCGTCCACTGCGACCGTCCCGGCCAGCACCCGGACGGGCAGCCCGGCGAACGCTTCGCAGACCATCGGAGTGCTCGGCCCGAGCATGATCGCTTTGACTCCGGGGCCGATGCGGCCCAGCACCTCTTCGGTAGTGCCGTTCAAAATGGAGGTCGAGGTAAGGATCAGCACTTGCGCCCAATCGCCCAGTTTGTCGTAGAAAAGGGTCTCCTGCCCTCCATGCAAAACGCGGCCGAACCCTAGATCTCCACCCTCCCTGTGGCGGGCATTTCGCTCGATCACTTCCACTGCCGCGCCCCTGTCTTTTAAAACCTTCATAATCGGCCGGAATAACCCGACCATAGCCACGCGGCTCCCGGCTCCAATGCCCAAAGAATCCATCCAGGCCGTATCCGAGGGATCGTCCGGAAGCCTGCGCGCAGTCTCATGGTTAAGCGCGTTTACAAGGGCCAGCGCCATGCTGCGGCCAAGGGGTGATCTACCTTTGATCAATTCCAGCAGTTCGGACGCCCTTTCGCCTTCGTAGTCCCGGTAGTCTTCACGCTTCGGGCAGCAACCCCCGCCCCCTGTGTAAGTGTAGGCGATCCCCGTTGCGCCTTCCTCTGTTACCACCGCCGTGTAGCGTAAACCAGCGCAAAGGTGGACAACCTTCGTCCCGAGCGCCTTTTCATGAAAAAGATCGTAGAGATTCTCGACGAGTCCCATATACATCCTCCCCATCGCGCCGTCGGAGCTTCCGGTCTGCCCTATGCCGCCGGCGCTTCCTCGAAGGGAAGCAAGAACAACAATATATATCGTGTTTACACGGCCATTAATATGTAAAAATTACATCTATAGCCATTACTAATGGATGAAACGTCGTGTTTGGACCGTTACCAAGTAAACCTTTTACCCGCCTTAATCAAGGTAAAAAGGCAAAAACATGAATTTTGGAACCAATTGACATACCGCCGATCCCGAATAAAAAAGGCGCCGGAATTTCCCGATGTGGCCAGGCAAATGGGCATTGAGGAATTGTACCGAGCTGTACTGTGTTACAAGCATCACACTTGTGGCCCTTTTGGGGCCCGCCTCGCTGCTGCGCAGTCCTTATTTCAGTGTGAGCCGGTCTAAGGGCGGAGGTGCGGCAAAGGGTACCATCCAAACACGATATCGAGCACGGTGAGCAGGACCAGACTCAAGCAGCCCAAAATCAGCGCCTTGTCGAGGAGACCGTAGCGGTCCTCGGTGACAAAAGTCCGTGTCTTTTTGCAGCCAAAAGCCCTGCCTTCCATCGAAACAACCAGGTCGTCCACGTGCGAGAGCGCACAAACAAGCAATGGTATAACAGTACACCGGACGCATCGCATCAGGCCTCTTATGCCGGATTCATCGACGTTTAGTCCGCGCATCTTCTGGGCATTGGTCAGGGTTTTTGCCTCTTGTTCGAAAACCGTGGTCAGCCGCAACGCCAGGATCGCCATGAAACCGTAGCGGTAGGGAACTCCGATTCGCATGAGAGAATACAGTAAATCGACCGGATCTGTGGTGGCGACGAACAGTGCGCCAACCATCACCACGGACACAAAGCGCATCGCAATGACCATGCCGTTCAGCAGCCCTGCATCCGTGATGCGCAGACGGGTAAAATAGAGCGGAACGGTGATCAAAACCGTTCCCGAATGCGTCATGACTGCCTGCATGATGAGCACTACGACTACGAGCGCCAAAACGAAGCGTGACAGCATGAATGCGCAAACCTGCCGGCTGCCGGTAATGCGCTCCATGACGAGGACGGCCGCAATGCAAAGCAGCTCCAGTCGCAGGCTGGCCAGGAGAAACACGATGAGACTGTACGCAACCACAACCGAGAGCTTGGCTATCGGGTTCAGCCGATGGAGAAACGAACTGCCTTTTTCGAATTTTACCATCATGGCTCGTCCGGCAAAAAGCTGATCTTTCCGATCTCCCGAATTCGCCGGCGCGCCATCTGCGGAACATCGTCGATCAGGACCCTGCCGGCGTCGAAGAGCAGAATGCGGGTGCAGTAGCGGAACACCATATCGATATCATGCGAGACAATCAGCACGGTATACCCCTCATGTTTCAAACGAAGCGCGGCGGCCATAATTTTTGCCGCATTGAGAGGGTCCTGGCCGATGAAAGGTTCATCGAGCATGATTATGCCTGGTCCGTGCGGCAGTACCGAGCACAAGTTAAGCCGACGTTTCTCTCCGTGGCTGAGTCGGAGCGGGTGGAACTCCTCGTAGGATTTGAGATCAAATTCCGATAATACCCTGTGCGCCGTCCTGGCGGTGATCTCCGGGTCAAGGCCGAAATTTCCGGAGGCGAAGCTGACCTCGGCGCCTACCGTGTTCTCGAAAATCTGATGGTTGGGGTTCTGAAAAACGAAACCTATATCGCGCGCGATAGTAGAGACCTTGACGCCCCGGGTATTTACTCCGCGCACCTCTATGTCTCCGGAATCGGGCTGGTTCAACCCGGCCAGGCATTCCAGAAATGTCGTCTTACCGGAACCGTTGGCGCCGATGATCCCGATGAACTCACCCCGCCTGACTTTGAGTGAAACACCGTGCAACACTTCCACTTCTCTCCGTTTGAACCGCAGGTCGCGTACGTCCAAAACGATCGGGCCTTCCGCAGAGGTTTCCGTGTCCGGCGTGGGTGGTTGCGCGATCACGCCGCACTCGTCATGCAACCTGGCGACGTACTGCCGGTAAACCTCATCGGGCTTTCCCGCGAGCCGGATTTCTCCCTGCGCCATCACGATCAGCCGGTCCGCCAGGCGCAGCAAAGGAGAAAGTCTATGCTCGATAATTACGAGCGTTATCTTCCTGCTTTGTCTAAGTTTCTCGACGGCCAGCAACACTTCGTGCGCAGCCTCGGGATCCAGGTTGGAAGTGGGTTCATCAAGGATAAGAACCCGTGGATTCATCGCCAGCATGGAAGCAAGGGCTACACGCTGTTTTTCGCCGCCGGACAGCCCGACTGTTTTACGGCCCTTGAGGTGCAGACAATCGATGGCGGCAAGAGACTCTTCTTCGCGCCGTAATACCTCGGCCACCGGCAGCGCCAGGTTTTCGGGGCCGAAGCGAACCTCGTCATCAACCGTAAAAGTGCACATCTGTGCTTCCGGGTCCTGTTGGCAAAGTGATATGGCCACCGCAAGGTCGCACAATGCAAATTCCGTGGTGCAGGCGCCGCAAACCCTGACCTCGCCGGTCATCGTCCCCTCGACGACATGCGGGATATAGCCGGCCATTGCCAGGGCAAGGGCCGACTTTCCGGAACCCGAAGAACCGGTGATTACAACAAATTCTCCTTCTGCTACCTCAAAAGAGATGTTCCGCAAAGCCGGGAGGCTGCGATCGGGGAAACAAAAGCTCAGGTCCCGGATGGAAATCGCTGGAAACACGCGGGAAGAGCCGTTTGGCTGCAACCGTGCGGAGACAATATCGCCCTCGGTCCTTTTGCGCAATCGTTGGAGTCTCATTTGGCCGCTATCGTTTGCCTTTTGCCGGTCGCAGGGGCGATACCGCGCATTCTTGCTACTCCGGCTTTTTCCAAAATGACGGCCGCACTGTATGGAAACAATCCGCCCAGGCAAGCTCCCGAGGCAAATGCAACGGCGCCAAAACTCAACGCGACCGAGGTGGGTCCAAAGGGATGAAAGGTCAGTTGAAAAAGGATAATGTGTGCAATCGAGCTCAGCCCTCCCGCCAGCACCATGGCCGGCACAAGACCCAGCCCACTTGCCGGCCAGTAGCCGACTTCGGCCAGGATCCCCTGCATCAGCCCCACCGGCAGGACCAGAACGCCTATGTGGCTCCCCATCAAAAACTGGATAAGATTATCCACGACGGCGCACAACAACCCGCTGCCCTTCCTGTTCACCAGCGCCAATGTGAGGACCACCCAGAAAACATGCAGCCCGTCAAACAACTGAGAGGCTAAAGGAATGCCGGTCGCTGAGCCGAGCATATGTCCGATGTAGCCGAGATAGGTCGATGCGATAGCTCCCAGGCAAGCCAGGACCGCTATGGTCACCAGATCTTTGGTTCGAAAGTAGTGCTTCGTTGTCACAGTCATGTCATCAAGCCCCAAAAAGTGAGAATAATGGATCACGGCCTCATTCGATGTCGTTTATCGGACAAAATTGTCGTGTTAGCAAGACATTTTCCACTCACCTTCCCCTCTGCCTGGCCGGCACGCCTCCGGAACAGGATCCCGCCGTGTAGCCCGGGATCGTGCAAAGGTGGACGACCTTGGCCCCGAGCCCCTTTTGCATAAAAAAAGATCACAGAGATTCTGCGCGGGTCCCCTATAAACCTTCCCCATCCCGCAGTCGGACCTTCCGGTCTGCCCTCTGCCGCCCGCGCTTGCTCGGCGGGAGGCGGGAATAAAAAATGTCCGTTTCATATAACACTTGACATTCAAAAACTACATCTATAGTCTTGTTAATGCGCCGAATATCGTGTTTGTACCATTTGCAAGTAATCCTTTTACCGGCCTTCATCAAGGTTAAAAAGTGAAAAATCGGGAGCTTGCGCCTACTCCGTCCTTTTCATCGCAAAAGGGGCGGGTATTCGTTCCGGCGAGCTTCGTCTGCTGTAATGGGGGGACTGGTTTTCATTTCCAATAAAACAGGAGCGAACAGGTTTTTTTAACAAGGGAGGAGAGATGGTATGGGAGGCATGGTAAAAGGCGCCTGCGCGGTTGCGCTGGCCGTGGCGTTGTGCTTTGTGGCTGTTCCGGGGGCCGATGCCGGGCAGGACCTGTCCGGGTTGCAGAGCCCGAACGATCAAGGTTCTTCTCCGGCCGCAAAAGAGGCGGAGAAAAAGAGAGTCGCCAAAAAGAAGGCGTCTTCTAAAGGTAAAAAGAAACCGGGTAAAGAAAGCGAAGCGAAAAAAAATCAAGTGTTCCAACTGGGTCAGGTCGAAGTGTTCGGAAACGAGACCGAAAGCAAGAACACGACGGTGAACAGAGTTTATTCCAACCAAATGCTGCTTTTGGACACGGACAACGTGGCAACGGCGGCAAACCTCGTGCCGGGCGTGACGCTCTCCTCGAACGGTCAGAGAAACGAGGAGAATGTCTATATTCGAGGCTTCGGGCCGAACGAGGTCCCGGTCTTCCTCGATGGCGTCCCCATATACGATCCGTATTTCGGCTACCCGCCTCTCGCCGAATTTACCACCTATGGCTTTTCGGAAATGGTTATTTCCAAGGGCTTTACCTCGGTTCTCTACGGTCCGAACACCATGGGTGGCGCCATCAACCTGATCACCATAAAGCCGCAGAAGAAATTCGAATGTAACGGCGGCTCCGGGTATGGCTCCGGCGACACCTATCACGGCTACATGAATTTCGGAACCAACCAGGGAAAGTGGTACATGGAAGCTGGAGGCGCCTACGAGAACCAAGGGGACTTCCCCCTGTCGTCCAGTTTCACGCCGACCCAGGTCCAGGGGGAGGGGGCCAGGGTAAATTCGGGTTTTGACAACTGGCAAGGTCATATAACACTGGGGCTTACGCCAAACGACACCGACCAATATGCCATTACCTTCATGAGACTGGATGAGCAAAAGGAAATTCCGCCCTACACCGGGACGGACCCCAACATGAGGACTATGTACTGGAGATGGCCCTCCTGGGATTTCCAGGATATTCACTTCAATTCGAACACTGCCGTCTATAACGAAAGCTATGTGAAAACGACCGCTTTCTACGATATCTATGACAATAATTTAAACAGCTATACCAACGAAAACTACAATATAATCCAGTCCCCTCCCGGATATTCGTTCATGAGTTTCTATAACGACTACTCGTATGGCGGATCGATTGAGGGCGGGACTAAACTCGTGCCTCATAACGACATCCAGGCAGCGTTCCATTTCAAAGACGACGTTCACAGGCAGTGGGAGACCATCCCGGTTCAACCGGTTACACAAGATCAGGATCGAACCTATTCGTGGGGCCTGCAGGATACGGTCGGCTTCACTAAGAGGCTCTATTCGATCATGGGGGTAAGCTATGACTGTCTGCAAACAGTCCAGGCCCCAGGTTTTCCGCTTTATTCGGATAATACCTGGAACCCTCAAATCGGTCTTTTCTACAAGATCGGCGCTACCGGCACGCTCCACGTAAGTGTCGAGGATAAATCGAGGCTTCCTACCCTTTGGGAGCGGTATTCCTACAGCCTCAAACCGGGGTTGCCGAACCCGGGCCTGAGACCTGAGAAAGCGACCAACTGGGAAGTCGGCTACAAGGGCCTTATAGGCGGACAACTGGCCGTTGAAGCCACCGCATTCTACGATAACGTCCATGACTTCATACTCGACGTCCCGACAGATGTAGCCGCGCCTGGAGGCGGGGTGTACTTCGAGAACCAGAACGTCGGCCACATCGAGTTTTCGGGCATTGAACTCGGATTAAACGGGCAAATACTCTCACACCTAAAAGGCGGCGCGAACTATACGTATCTTCAATACGTCAACGTCGACAACAATTTGCTGATTACCAACCTTCCGCATAACAAGGTTTATGCCTACCTGCAGTACTTCATGCCCGTAAAGGGGTGGAGCATGGTGGGATCGGTCGAATATGACTCCCAAAGGTACAGTGATGCGTCATACGCGCCAGCCGTAGCGACGGCGTTTGCGCTGGTGAACTTCAAGGAAATCTACGAGATTTATCCGGGCGTCCAGCTCGAAGCCGGCGTCAACAACCTGTTCGACAAGAACTGGGAGCTTGAGGAAGGCTTCCCCCTGGCGGGGCGTACATTCTTTTTTCAGATGCTGTTCAAGTCTTGATGTTTTGCGGGCGTGAGGCCGCCACCCCGCGGTTTTCGCCCGCAAGGACCGGCTGCAGTCTCCCCGCTGCATCCGATCGGGAGGCAGATTATGAATGAGGATTTCAAGGCGCTGCTCGATGAAGCAGTAAGATTGCATGGTCACCTCTGTGGAGGGCAGATCATAGGCGTGAGAATGGCCATGGCGGGATTGAGGGAACTGGGCATTAAAGAGCCCAGAGGAAAGGAGGGCCGGGACCTGGTCATATTTGTCGAAATCGACCGGTGTCCTGTCGACGCCATCATTGCGGTGACCGGCAGGACTCCGGGCAGGCGAAGCATCAAGATGATGGATTACGGAAAGCAGGCGGCAACCTTTGTGGATACACGGACATCGAGGGCAGTCAGGATAAGCGTTAAAGCGGATTCTTTCGAAAAGGCCGGGCTGGTCGCGAAAACTCTCACCAGCCTCAACGATGAAAAGCAGGCGCATCTCGAAGCGCTGGCCTCGATGCCCGAACAGGACCTGTTGAGCATTCGCCGGGTAAGGGTCGCGATCAGGCCGGAGGACCTTCCCGGAGAGACGCTCGGGACCGTTATGTGCAGAAAGTGCGGAGAAACGGTGAGGGATATGCGCCAGGCGGGTGGTGAGGGCGATGTTCTTTGTAAACCTTGCGCTCTTGGCGAGTGCTATTACGAGGAAATCTCAAGTGAAACCGATGGTTGACTGGAACGAAATATGGCAAAAGACGCAGATCGAAAAACATGGCGTCATGCGCGATCCCGCGTTTTGGGACAAGCGGGCGCCTGAATTTACCCGTTATGCGACGGCAAGTGATTATATCGGCCAGTTTCTGCAGATCATGAAACCCGAACCGGACTGGAGCGTGCTCGACATCGGGTGTGCGGCGGGGACCCTCGCGGTCCCCCTGGCCCCGGCGGTTAAATCCATTACCGGGCTCGACCCTTCCCCCGTGATGCTCTCGCTTCTCGAACAACGCTGCCGCAAGAAGGACATAGGCAATATCAGGGCCGTAAGGGGCAGGTGGCAGGACGACTGGGATGAGCTTGGCATTGGTGTGCACGATGTCGCCATAGCGTCGAGGTCGCTCATGGTGGACGATCTGCGCCAGGCACTGCTCAAGCTCCAAAGCCGGGCGCGCAAGCGGGTTTATGTCACGGCCCTGGTCGAGGACGGCCCTTATGACCGCAGGATTGTCGAGGCCGCCGGCAGGAAGTGCTCTCTCGGGGCCGATTACATAGTTGTGTACAATCTTCTGCGCCAGATGGGGATCTATGCCAACATCAATATTACTGTAACCTCCAACGACGACAGCTATGGCAGCCTCGAAGAGGCGCTCGATTCCATGCGCTGGATGATTTACGAAATGACCCCTGAAGAAGAGGAAAATGTCAGGAACTACCTGAGGGGCTGCCTTGTCATGGATGAGGGGAGGTGGAAATTACCCTATTCACGGATCGAACGCTGGGCTGTGATCTGGTGGAACAGGAATTAGGACAGGAAGAAGGCCCGCCGGGGGAAGCGAATCCGATCGAGGACGTCGAGGTTTCCGAATGGGTGTTCGAAGGCTTGCGGTCCCGTCGGATGTGTCGTCGTGAGACCGCTACGGGATTGGGACTTGCAATTTGCCTTCATGTACTCGTACCTGCCCTGGTTTTGCTTTCGGGTCTTCTTTTCGCCGTCCCGCCCGTATCCAAACCGCCTTCTGTAACGGTAAGCCTGGTGACCCTGGCAGGCGTCGGCGTCGGCGCCGGCGGCTTCCCGGGTGCGCCCGGGTTACCAGGGCCGGGTGCCGCCGGTTTCGAGGGAAAAAAAGCTTCCCCGATCCCGCTCGGGCCGGCGGTCGGGGCACAAAGAAAAGCTCGAGCGAAACCGCGAAAAAAAGTTTCTCTCACCGCAAAACCGGTTAAGCGGTTATCGAGACGGAGCCCTGTTATTTACAGCCGCCGAAGGGAAAAGGTTTTTCGGGATCGGCCTGCTCCCGCTCGCGCGCCTGCCTCGCACACCCAGCCTGCGCCGGCTTCCGGCGCGGTGCAAGGTCCGAAGGGCAACAAGGTTGGAGGTGGTTCACTCCCCGGCGGTGGCGCTGGAGCAGGCTCGGGACAGGGAACCGGCGGATCGGGAGGATTCGGTTTTAAACAGGTTGACATACCGCCGATCCCGATTAAAAAGGTAGTGCCGGAATTTCCCGATGTGGCCAGGCAAATGGGCATTTCGGGCAAAGTAGTCCTTAAGTTTCTGGTAGAGGCGAATGGAAGAGTCGCCAAGGCTTCGGTCATCGCAGCCCGGCCGAAGGGAGTTTTCAATCAAAGCGCGCTGGAGGCCATCGGTGAGTGGAAATTCAAACCCGGCCGTTACCGGGGGAAAGCGGTGGCCGTATGGGTAGAGTTGCCGGTTCGCTTCGATCTTTCCAGGTAGACAGAGGAGATTTCCATGAAAACCGTGATGAAGACTGGACCGGACGGTCATTCGAACGATCTTCCGGGTAAAGCGGTTCTGCCCCGACAGGCAGGCGCCGCCACTCTCTCAGGGGCTCTGCGGGTAACAGGCAGAGTTAAGGAGCCTCTTGTCCTTTCCATCGAAGAGCTGTGCGGCATGGAAACCGAGGAGGCAAGGGACATTGCGGTCAATTGCGGCGAGGGGACTCCTGTGGGAAGAATCGAGAGCTGCAGGGGAGTGCTCCTCGAGAATGTGATCGGAAGGGCTGCAGTGTTGAAGGAAGATCACAACGATACGAAAAAGATGTATATCGTAGCTTCGGCCTCGGATGGTTACAAAGCCGTCTTTTCCTGGCAGGAGATATTCAATACTCAAATCGGAGGCGGCGTGATGGTGCTGATCGAAAGGGACGAAAAGTCGCTCGGCGCCGGCGGCCTCGAACTCATTTCCCTCGAGGACTATTTCAGCGGGCCGAGGTATGTAAAAGGGCTGGAAACCATCGAGGTGCTTATGGTCGGATGACCTTTCGATCGAATGGTTCCGGACCCCGTGGGGTGCGGGGGTGGGGTGAGCAGCTCCCCGCACTTTTGCCCTCAGCCTGCTGGACGGGGTGGGGAATTGTGCCGAGCTGTACTATTTGGCAAGCATCACACTCGTGGCTTTGATAAGGATATTGATGTCGTCGCCAACCTTTACGTCCAATTCCTTGACCGCCTCGAGGCTGACCAGGGCTGAGACGACATTGCCGCTACCGATATCGACTTTCACCTTCGCCATTACCGCGCCTTCCTTTACGTCCGTTACCTTCCCCTTGAAAACGTTTCTCGCGCTGAGTTTCATGTCGTATCTCCTATGTGTGAAGTTTCCAAAACAGGACCGACAGGCAGCAGGTAAAAATGCCTGATATCAAGAATGCTCTGGCTTCTCCCGGGGGATGTCAAGGTGTATGATTGAGAATTACACACTTTTCATTATAAACTACGTGGTCATTCCTGCCCGGGAGTTCGGCGGCAATGCTTCGGAGGATGTATTATGAAGACCGAAAAGGAGCAGGTCGTTTGCAATCTCAAGTCGATTCGCAAGGCAAGCGGGCTGTCTCAGAGCGAACTGGCCGAGAGAGTAGGCGTAAAGCGCCAGGCCGTCTATGACATGGAGACCGGGCGGTATGTGCCTAACACTGCCCTTGCGTTAAGAATCGCAAAAGAGCTGGGCTGCAGAGTCGAAACTCTCTTTGCCCTGGATGACTCGGAAGACGAAAAGCCCATAACCCTGGTCGAAAAAGCCGAGGGGGCGAGTGCCAGGGTCTCGGTCGCCAGTGTGCGGGATCGGCTCGTCGCCTACCCGCTGGACGGCAAATGGCTTTTAAACGATGGGTTTCAGGCCGCGGACGGTCTGCTTTCGCCCGATAGCGGCCGCGTGCAGCTCCTTCACAGTGGGCGGATCGAAAAAAAGGTTCTGCTGCTTGGCTGCGATCCGGCCTTCGCGATCCTTGGCGCGCGCGCATCCATGCGGTCGGCGGACGTAGCAGTCCAGTGCAGGTTCGCATCGAGCCGGCTTGCCCTGGAAAGAGTTGCCACGGGTTGCGCCCATATCGCAGGAACGCACCTCCATAACCTGCCAACGGTTGAATCGAATCTGTCTTTCGCTCGGAAGATGCTGCCGGGCGCCAAGGCGATGGTGGTAGCTTTCTCGTTCTTCGAGGAAGGTCTCATGGTCGCGCCCGGAAATCCACGCCGGATATGTTCGGTGGTAGACCTTGCCAGGGAAGGCACAAGGATGGTGAACCGCGAACCCGGCGCCGCTTTGCGAACCCTTCTCGATGAACGGTTGGCGCAGGTGGGAATTTCGGGCGATTCGATCCAGGGATACGACAAACTTGTTCCCAGCCACAACCTGTGCGCCCAGATGGTTGCCTTCCATATGGCCGACGCCGCCCTGGGGCTCCGGGCCGTAGCCGCCGCCTACGGTTTGGATTTCGTTCCCATGGAGGCCGTACGTTGCGATCTGGTGATCCCTTCCGACTTTCTCGACCTTCCCGCCGTAAAGGTCCTCCTCGACATCCTGCAGACGCGCTCGCTTCGCGACGAACTCTCGGCGCTTCCCGGCTACGAATCTTCCTGCACCGGTAAGGTGATCGGAGAGGTATCTTGAAGGGCAACGGGAAACTGTTCATCTAGCAGCTATTTTACCGCTTAGGGCTACGGGGGCCCCTGGCTTGCGGCCCCCGCCCGGGGCTTTTTCCTATCTCAGTTTTTCCTCGAGGTTTTTCACGGATTTTATTACCGGCGGCTCGTAGATAATGTACTTTTGCACCGGGTATCTCGTTCCTTTCTCGTGGGTCTTCTTCAATCCATCCAGGAGCGATTCGCAATCGGCCGCCGGGAAAGTGAAAAACATCTCGGTCTCGTCTGTTCCCGCCAGGATGCGCTCTCCCCGTCCGGGATGCACGAATGCGGGCTTTCCGCTCAGGTAAGGCTTTACGGCTGAAAGGCACGAGAGGCCAAATCCGGTTGACTTCGACTCGATAAGTTTGCCGGTATGATAGACGTGGCCGGCGGCCAGGCGGGCCATTTGCGCGGGGCTGCCGTAAATCAGGATGATGTCGGGATCGACCGGGGCTGCGTCGAGCGGGAAAATGCTTATTCCGCCGATTGTCCCCCATGGTATCGGATCGAGTTCCCTCACTGCGGCCTCGGCAAGTTCCATGCTGGCGAAATAACCCATCTCCACGAAATATTCGGAAAGGTGAGTGAGGCTTTCAAGCCGCTTCAACCCCAGCGCCGCAAGGCAAGGCGAACAGTTTATATCTTCCGCCACAGCCCCTGTGACCCGGCCCCAGCGTCTTGCCATTGTAGTCCACTGGCAAAGTGAAATCCTGATGCCGTATTTCGACGGTCTAACCGCCTCGCGGGGCATGTCTGCCGGATCTCGAACGAATTTCATCCCGACAGGAAAGGACTGCGGACGAACCAATGCCGATATTCCCTGGGAAAACGCTTTGTAGTCCATAAAACCTCCTCAGGTTTTAGCACCGTTGCCGGCCCTACTTCAAAATAGCGTACCACGGTTTTACCGCCTGGCCCGTCAGATCGATGTAAATATGTTTTACGCTGGTGTATTCTTCGAGAACCATGGTGGAAAGGTCCTTGCCCCATCCGGACTCTTTGCATCCGCCCCAGGGGGTTTCGCAGAATATGATGAGATGTTCGTTTATCCATACCGTGCCAGCCTCGATTCGGCCGGCCATGGCCATGCCCGCACGCACGTCTTTTGTCCAAATCGACGCCGAAAGGCCGTAGCGCGTTTGATTGGCGAGGGCGACGGCTTCCTCGGGGGTCTTGAACCTGGCGAGCCCCACCACGGGCCCGAAAATCTCGTCCCTCATAAGTTCCATATCGGTGTTGCATTCGCCGAAAATGGTGGGAGAGACGAAATAGCCGTTTCGTGTCTCAGGGGTGTCGGGACGCTCGCCGCCGAGCAGCAGCTTTGCGCCGCTCTTCTTCGCCCTGGCGATAAACCCCTCGACCTTGTCCCGATGCCCTTCATAGGCAAGCGGTCCCATGACCGTAGCCATGTCCATCGGATCTCCCACTTTGAGCTTTTTCGACGCCTCCACGAATTTTTCGGCAAACTCGTCATAAAGCGATTCGTGGATATAGAACCGGCTGGCTGCCGCGCAAACCTGGCCGCTGTTAAAGTATGCGCCGAAAACCGCCCCCTCGACGGCCGAATCCACATCCGCATCGGCCATCACGACGAAAGCGTTTTTGCCGCCCAATTCGAGGCCGACCTGTTTGACGGAATCGCTTGCGATGCGCATGATCCGCTTTCCGGTCGCGGTGTCTCCCGTAAAACCGACCTTCGCCACCCCGGGGTGCTTCACCAGTTCCTCACCCACCGTTTCGCCGGGGCCGGTAATAACGTTCATCACCCCTGCGGGAATGCCGACTTCCATGGCAAGTTCGCCCAGTTTCAGCACGGTCAGGGGCGTAATCGAGGGAGGCTTGACAACGCAGGTATTGCCCGTAACGAGGGCTGCTCCCAGCTTCCAGGCGACCATGAGCGCCGGAAAATTCCACGGGGTGATCAGCGCCACGACCCCCAGCGGTTCCCGCACGGTCATCGATGCGCACCATGGCCCTACAGGCAGGGTCTCACCCGTTAGCCCGCGCGCCACTCCGGCAAAGTACTCCAACTGTTCGGCGCAAAGAGGAACGTCGAAATTCATCGTCTTGCGGATCGGAGAACCATGTTCCATCGTCTCCAGTTCGGCGAGTTCCTTCTGCCTGGACAGGATTGCCCCGGAGAGTTTCAGCAGAAGTTTGGAGCGTTCGGACATGGTCATAGCCTTCCATGCCGGAGCGGCCTGTTGTGCTGCGCGAACGGCGCTGTCAACTTCCTCCCTGCCGCACTGCGGGACCAGCGCCACAACCCGGCCGTTGGCGGGATTTATGATCTCCCTTGTCTGCCCGCCCGCAGAACCAACCCATTTCCCTCCAATAAGGACATTGTATGACTGTGCCATGACATTTCCTCCTGGAATCAGTTTTAGACTGGTTTATTGTCGCCGGCTTAAAAACTCCTCGCTTCTCTTTTCATCACGTTTATAGGAATAGCATACCAAAGTAAAGCTTCTAGAGCCTCTTGCAAAACTCTTCAAGCTTGCGGCGGTTCTTTTGCGGGAGTATTGCTTCTTTTTGCCGAATAGATCGCTGGAAATTAGACCGGAGAAAGGCTACGATCTTTACCGTGAATTTAAATCCTTTGAAGAAGGAACCACAAATCTATGTCTCGTCTATTTGAAAAAACCGCCATAAAGTCTTGCGAACTTGAAAACAGGTCCATCCGGAGCGCCACCTGGTCGGGAGTGGCCGACGGCAAAGGCCGTGTCACCGATCTGGCGATAAGTTTCTACCGTAGTCTTGCCGAAGGAGGCGTCGGGCTTATCGTAACCGGATTTCAATTCGTCATGCCCAATGGGATCGCCATTGCCTGGCAACTCGGCAACTATGGCGAAGATATGGTGGAGGGATTGAGCCGCCTTGCCGAAGCGATTCATGCCGCGGGGGGCAGGGTGGCGGCTCAAATCGCTCACGCCGGGGCCAGGGCGAACCCGAAATTGTTTCCCGAAGAAGGGGAGCTGTGGGGGCCGTCCGCTTTGCCCGACCCTCTTACGGGAAACACTCCCAAAGAGATGACCAGGGAGGATATCCGGCAGGCCGTACTGGCCTACGGCGCCGCGGCCCTGCGGGCAAAAAAGGCCGGATTCGACGCGGTCCAGATCCACGCCGCTCACGGCTACGGCATCAATCAGTTCCTTTCCGGCGCCTCCAACCGCAGGTCCGATGCGTATGGGGGAGACATAACCGGGCGCTACCGCTTCCTCGCTGAAGTTATGGAATCTGTAAGAGGGGCTGTCGGAAAAGACTACCCGGTTTTTGTCAAGCTGAGCGGAAACGACCACTGTGAAGGAGGCCTCACGACCGGGGAATCTCTCCACGTCGCGCACCGGCTGGTTCAAGACGGGATCGACTGCATCGAAGTGAGTGCGGGCAGCAGGGCGTCCGCCGACGAGATCGG
>JAJYTC010000138.1 GCA_021793275.1 Deltaproteobacteria bacterium
CTCCCGGAAGAGTCAAGGGTGTCTACATCCAATCCCATCGGCTGCACCCGAAAGGATCCGAACAATATTTTGAATCTCGTCCGCAGCACTTTTTATTTCATCCAGATATGACCGGACCTCATCCGCTCCCACTTTAACCCCTATTTTATGAAAGGAACGGCGAAGAATTTCAACCTGCTTTATCTGCCATCCGACTTTCCTTCGGGCTTTAAGCTGATGTCCAGCCACAGAGGAAAATCTTTTCAGGATCTGGAATGAAATGGCCCAGTGAGCCTTGATCATTTTATCCATCAGTTCATGAGACCGGTAAGAGGCAAACAGGTATCCGGCAAAACGTGCTATGGCCACATCATCCGTAGAGACCGAGTCAGGCAGATTGCACCATGCGCCGTCCGAAAGCACTTGAAAAATCTTTTGATAAAGTCCCCTGGCATACTTTTTAAGCATCTGTTGAGTTAAGAGGAGGGAAGCCAGTTCAAGGGACCATTTGTCGAGATCTTTTCTCGATTTCATTACAAAGTCCAGCAGGTCCATGCCTATTATTGCCCAGGCCGATAAGGGGTCAATTGCGGAGAGGATGCCCAAGATAAATGCGGCTTCAGTCGGCTTCAATCGCCATTTATTATATTTTGAAAGCGCGTAGTCGCCACCAATTGGTTCAATTCCAATGACGAGTTTATAGAATTCAACCCTGTCCATACGGTAAAGCATTCCCGCCTGAAAATAGTAAGTGTCCGAAACGGTTTCGCAGACTACCGTCAGGGGTGAGCTGTAAGAGCGATAACTCAGGCCGGATCTATCGAAAAACTCCGAGCCATTCCGTTCACTGAGGCAACCCTCTTGCACCGGCCACCTCCGGTCGATAAGAAGCAGCAAATCCTTGACTTCATCCTGGGTGACGAGTTCCGGACAGGGTTCTGAGAGTCTTTTCATCCTGGATACCTCTCTCTGCGTTGGAAGGAAGGCGTAATCCCTGTTTTCCGACACTCCAAAGAGACATTCACGCCGAGTCTGTCCCGCCGGTAGAAATCCGGGCTGGAGGCAATTTGGAAGGTTTCCCGTTCCTGACGTGCCCCTCTCACCAGCCATGGCGCCACGTCCCTGTTTTTAGAGGGACCAGGGCCCGGTAGTCTGTGAGCAACCGTTTCAGAAAGGTTTGCTCTCTTCAGGGTGTTGGCTAATGGAAAACTCTGCCAAAAAATCAAAATGAAGCTAAGCAAATAGCATGCAATGTTGCAAAGTGAGCAGTCGCCCGCATTTCGTGAGTACGGGGCTTATCTGAATTACAACTTGGAAATTGAAATTGCCGGGAATATTGATATAGATGTAAAAGTATTCAGAATCGATCGAATATGCCCCTTGAAGCTGTTAGACGTTTCGATGGGAAGGAAAAGTACGGGTCGGGATATGGCGAAGAAGATTCCATGTATGGCGCCCTATAGATTTGGCGATATTGTACTCATTGGCTTCCCGCATACTTCCATAGATGTATGTTAAGTTATCGTTTCGTTCCGTGGCAAAGCCGTTCTTGAGGTCTTTGCCGGCAGTCCAATATTCGTTTCGGACATCAGTTTTACCCGCCTGCTTTTTCTGGCGTGCCATCGATCACACATAATCATCCTTCAGATTTTTTCACCTCACCTTTTAAAAATTCACGCCGACCCGCCAGGCACATCGACATTTTGTAACCGGGCAGCGCTCACCACTTCGAAAAATGGCCGGCTAGAGGCGTGATGATTACTATGAAATAACACACTAAAAAGATCGGATGAGCCGGATCAGGCTCGCGAAAATATAAAGGAATAGCGAATGGTTATTTTAGATGAACTCGCAACGTTTGTCTCCGGGACAAGATATGAAGACCTGTCCCAAAACGCTCGGCAGCAGCTCAAGCTTCGGGTGCTCGACAGCCTCGCCTGTGCAATGGGAGCGCTCGAGGCAAGCCCGGTCAAGCTTATCAGAGAACAGACGCAAGATTTCGGCGGCAATCCGCATTGCACCTTGATCGGCGGCGGCCTCACCGCGCCGGACCGGGCGGCCTTCTATAACGGAGCGCTGGTGCGCTATCTCGATTTTAACGACAGCTATCTTGCAAAACGTGAGACCTGCCATCCAAGCGATAACCTGGGGGCCGTTCTTGCGGCATCCGAATATGCAGGGAAAAGCGGGAAAGAGTTTTTGACTGCGCTTGCGGTCGCCTATCAGGTCCAATGTCGTCTTAGCGATGTCGCGCCCGTAAGGGACAAGGGCTTCGATCATACCACTCAGGGGGCCTATGCGGCTGCAGCCGGGGTTTCCAGGGCGCTTGGACTCGATGTGGCAAAGACTGCCAACGCGATTGCCATAAGCGGGACCTCACTCAATGCGCTCAGGGTCACCAGGACCGGGAGCCTGTCGAACTGGAAGGGCCTTGCCTATCCGCATACCGCCTTCGGCGCTGTGCACTCCGCTTTTCTTGCCATGCGAGGAATAACCGGACCTCCGGAAGTTTTCGAGGGCAACAAGGGTTTCATGGAAGCCATCTCGGGTCCGTTCCAGATCGATTGGTCCAAAGAGGACCTGGAACGAGTGACCGGAACGATCCTCAAGAAGTACAACGCCGAAGTCCACTCTCAGTCCGCCATTGAAGGAATTCTGGAGATGAAGGCGAGATACGGCTTCAGGGCTGAGGATATCCAGAGCGTCGAACTCGACACATTCAATGTTGCTTTCAACATAATAGGCGGAGGCGAAGAGGGCGCTAAGACGATAGTCAGAACGAAAGAAGAGGCGGACCACAGTCTTCCCTATATTTTGGCAGCCGCTATTTTGGACGGCGCCGTCATGCCTGAGCAGTACAGGTCCGAGCGTATCGTAAAAGATGACGTACAGAACCTGCTCAAACGCATCCTTATTCGTTCCAGGGCTGAGCTTAGCGACAGGTTTCCTCGTGAAATGCCCTGTGTTTTTAAAGTCACTCTCAAAAACGGAGAAATCCTCGAATACGAGAAAAAAGATTATGAAGGATTTTATACCAGGCCGCTCCAGTGGGAAGGCGTCGCCAGGAAATTCGAATTCCTCAGCAGACCCTATGTCGGCAGTGAACTCAGCAAGAGCATACTCCAGGCAGTAAATGATCTGGAAAATATCACCGTGTCGAAACTTGCAGAGCTTCTGGCAAGGGTCGGAACGGAGAAAGGATAGTCAGCGGTCCGGGAAATGGAGAGAAATAATGCGTGAAAATGAACGAGCCTTTTCATTTATCGAACTCAATAAGCGGGACGCCAAGCCCCGCAAGGCGGGCATAACGGAAATCCGGGGACCATACTACACACCTATGGGCAAGAACTACCTCGAAGACGTTTTGGGAACAATGAGCGAGTATATCGATTCCCTCAAGTTCGCCGGAGGGTCGTTTTCCCTGATGCCCCGAAAAGCCGTCAAGGAATTGGTAGACCTTTGCCACTCTCACAATGTTCTGGTCTCGACAGGAGGTTTCATGGAACATGTCCTGACCAGGGGAGCGGACATCGTAGACCGGTATATTGAAGAATGCCGCAATGTAGGCTTCGATATCATCGAGCTATCGGCCGGGTTCATTTCAGTGCCTACCGATACCATTCTGCGCCTGATCGACAAGGTGCGGAAAGCAGGGCTCAGAGCAAAGCCGGAGGTGGGCATCCAGTTCGGAGCGGGAGGCGCGAGCAGGGTGGCCGAACTGGAAGCGGAAGGAACCAGGGACCCGGAGTGGGCCATTATTCAATCGAAAAAGTATCTGGAGAGCGGCGCATACATGATCATGATCGAATCGGAGGGGATTACCGAAAGCGTGAGTTCCTGGCGAACCGAAATCCCGCCGAAGTTTATCAATGCGCTGGGACTCGAGAAAGTGATGTTCGAGGCGGCCGATCCCGATGTTTTCGCCTGGTATATCCAGAACTACGGTCCGGAGGTCAATCTATTCGTCGACCACAGCCAGATCGTCCAGCTCGAATGCCTCAGATCGGGCATATGGGGTACAAAGAGTTTGTGGGGACGGGTGCTTACCTACAGAGACCAATAAGCCGAAACTGGAATCATACCTGAAGGAAAGACGCGGAGACCAGCCTGGAAACACAAATTTGATGCCGCCGGGGATGTTCGGATTTAAGCCGCCTGTGTTGAAACAGGCTACTGGAATCGTTAGATTTTGTTAATGTAGTGTTGCAGGCTTAAAAAGGAGTTGAAATGAAAAAAATGAAAAAGTGGACGGGAATATTCTTATCTGGAACGGCTTGCGCCCTTCTTCTCGTCTTCGGTTTTTCCGGTAATGCAAATGCTTTCGGCAATGGAACAAGAGGACGAATAATCCTTGCCGACTTTGGAGGAGACCTCAATCTAGGACCCGTTGGAGCGGGCTTTGGCATTGGATCCGGGGGTATCAGTACGGGCGCCCATATCGGAAGTTTGGGAGCCGGCGTGGGTGTGGGCAGGATACCCGGGGGGGTAGGCGCAGGCGCCAACATCGGAGGTTTGGGCGCCGACCTCGGAATAGGCAGGACCGGCCCGAATTATCGGTACTAGCGGGCTCATTTTTCTTCCCATAAGTTTCGGGAGGGATGCTTTTGCCGACACGCCTGCGCGCCCGCCCAGGCGCCCGGGCGGGTGGACCTCCATTGTCTGAATGTTGATTAGTATCCATCCGGAAACTTCCTGGTGGGCAAGATAAAGCTTTTGCCCACCCTACCCGGATCCGCACCTGGTGTAGAGTGAGGGAGCGAAGCGGGGTGGAATTGCCGTGCCCACCATTCCCCTGGACCGGGGTTTCCGGATGGAATTAGCGCCTCAGATTCTGCATAGAGGGCGTGAAAATAGGGCGGGACCAAAAACTCGTTCGGGAAGGTCCCCACAAGCTTCCCAACCGCTCCGTCAGGATTGCCCTCTTTTTATAATCATCTCCGAAAGCGGCATTCTTAAGGATTTGATGGAACCTGCCGCCGCCCACCCCACTGCAATGTGGAGGGCCTGCTTGATGTATGGGGGCAAGCCGTACTTCTCGTGGAAGTTTTTGGCCGTTTTTTCCGTACAGGAGAGCCAAACCGCGCCCAGCCCCAGAGCGTGCGCCATTAAGCACATATGGTCGGCAGCTGCGGCGCAGTCATAGAGAATATTGTGCGGCACAAACTGGTCATGGCCGACCGTGGGATACACGCGATCGTCATAGCACACCACGATCAGAACGCATTGATCCGGCGGGGTGGGAATGTCGCTCCAGACCATTTTGAATTCCCTACTGTCCCTGATTACGACAAACCGGACGATGTCCAGATTGCATCCGGTGGGCGCGGCGCGACCCGCCTCAAGAATGCTCTCGATCATTTCTTCAGGCACCGGTCTGGACACCCAGTCCCTCACCGAACGGCGGTCCCAGATCAATTGACGGACTACTTCCATTTGATCTTCGGTAAACGGAGTCGGCAGGACTTCTTCCAAGTCGACCTTTCGGCCGGCCCTCATTTCCGCAGCAAGAGCCATGTATTTTCTGCACCAGTCGAAGTCATCGCCTTCAGCGCTCAATCCGCGCTCCTTCCAGACCTCCATGATCAATTCAGGCTGCATGCCGAATTTTTCAGCCATCTTTTTTCGCCCGAGCAAAATGGGATAAATTTCCACCTCGATCGTGTGATGGACCCGCTCTCGGAGCAATGCTCTCAGGCACACAGGATCCATTTTCATCAAGTCTTCCCTGGTGTAAGGCTCCCCGCCAATCCTGAAAACCGTCATTCCATCGAGTTCACTCATGATTTTCCCTCCATCGCAATTCGGAAATCACAATGATCGTATCCTTCCATGATGGTCCTGGTACGACGGAGCGTCATCCGAGGATTGAATCCGGCGACCAGTTCGAAATCCCGCCCGCATGAAAGAATCACTCCCAGGTCCGCCATGCCCAGTTCCTTATACATTTCGGCATATTTACACCTTTTGACATTGAAATCGAACCTGGTCTCAGAGAGCTCCAATTGCTCCACTTCCAAGGTATCGCCTACGCCAAAGCCTTTGAAGCCATCAGCAAAACAGGCGATGCTGTTGCCGCCCATCCGCCTGGCCAACTGCACGCCGCTTTCAAACGCCAAGGATTTGATCACGGCTCGCAGCGTTTCAATCGCCTTCTCCCGCCCTACTTCCTCAATAAAGGCTTTGATCAGGGGCACAGTTATCAGGGCTTCGATTTCACGCCTGCTCAGGATGTCTATTTGGCTGAGGTCCGCACCCATCGTGTAAACTCCTTTCCCCTGGGATGCACAAACTTTACCACCAAGCACCCCGGAACCGCATTTTCGGCTCGGGCCGCTTACCGAAAAAACTTCAGTTTCGCGCCTGCGCCATGAGGTAGTCCGCCTCATCCAGGATATGTCGCAGATACTCAAGCGGCGATAGAGGCAAGCTCAACCTCCTTTAAAATGTGTGGACCAATGTAAGGACTCAGAGACTCAACCGTGACGAGTTCAACCTTGCGTTGCATGATCGCTTCAAGCCAGAAGGAAAGTTCCATGAAGGCATCGAACGATTTTCGGCCCGCTTCGAATTCAACAAGAAGATCGACATCACTTTCGGCTCGTTGTTCACCACGAACATAAGATCCGAATAAACCGATCCTCTTTACTCCCAGAAAGTTAAGCCGTTTTATAGCACACCTCAACTCAAGGCGGACCCAAAATAGAAAGGAAAATTGTTGTTGAACATTCGGGGTCTGACCAGGCTATGCCGCTTGCGGGCAACCCCATGATTATGTTTGTGGAGGCTGTTGTCGGGCTTTGGCACCCCTTTCAAAGCATCTCGATGGAAATACAATGAGCCACTACCTTGCCATACTCGCAGGGGTGATTTTCGCCGGACTCGGAGGAGAGCTTTTCGTGCGCGGCCTGTTGGGCATCGCCCGCCGGGCCGGGATCTCCGCCGGAATCATAGGCTCAACCCTTGCGGCATTCGCTACCTCGAGCCCTGAACTCTCGGTCGCAATCAGTGCGGCATTGGCGGGAGAGCCCGAGATTTCCCTTGGAGATGCTCTTGGAAGCAACATTAACAATATAGCCCTGATCCTCGGGGTGACTCTGCTTATATCAGGAATTTATGCACCTCGGGACAGCGTGAAGCGGGACTTTCCCGTCGCAGTGGCTACGCCGTTTGTGGTCGGCCTGCTTTCCTTCGATGGGACGATCTCCCGCATCGATGGATTGGTGCTTTTGGGTATATTCCTCACATGGCTTGTTGCAACGGCAAGAGAGATCAGGAGGCAAAAGGGCGCCGCGGCGGCGGAGGCTCCATTGACAAAAAAGGGATGGGCGGCTTTTTCCCTGTGCCTTTTCGGGTTGGCGCTCCTCATCGCAGCAGGGCAGTTCATTGTGATGGGGGCAAAAGGAATCGCTACGGACTTAGGAATCGATGAGTTCATAATCGGGTCAACAGTGGTCGCCCTTGGAACTTCGATGCCTGAACTCGCAACGGCGATAATCTCCAAAATCAAGCAGCATGAGGAGGTAGGGCTTGGAACGGTGCTCGGAAGCAACATCTTCAACAGCTTCTTCATAGTTCCCGTCGCCGCCATGATCACTCCCATTTCGGTAGCCCGGGACGAGGTAGCCCTGGCTTTGCTTTTCGGGCTTCTGGCGGTTCTTTTTATCTACCCGGCCCAAATGGGTTTGATTCGGCGCAGGAGGGGCATTCTTCTTCTGCTGCTTTATGCTTTCTATGTTTTCAGCATGAGCCTGAAGTGATCAAGAAGGGGTAAACGCCAACAGCGGTGTGCCCTGACACATTAAATCTCTATCCAGTCGATCTCCGTTTCGGTGATCTTACTGCTTTCACGCTTGATTTCTTCAACGAGTTGGCCGATTTCCTGGGCGGCACTGCGGGAATTATTGGAAAGGTTCTTCATTTCCCCTGAAATTACAGAAAACCCCTCTCCGGCTTCTCCGGCATGGGCTGCCTCCACAGCAGCATTAAGAGCAAGAATATTGGTTTGCAGCGAAATGACCTCGATCGACTTGACGATACCTACTATCTTTTTGAGGCTTTTGGCGAGGTTACGAGCGGTCTGGATTTGCTCTTTGAGAGCCTGGTCCTTTTTGACATCCGTTGTCAGGTCCCGGCCGATTTCCAGAAACCCTTCCAGACGCCCGCTTTGATCCTTCAATGCGGTAACCGTGCAGTGCATAGGGAAAAGCTCACCGTTTTTCCGCATTCTCAGCATGTTGAAAATGGCCTTGCCCTGGGTCATGACCTGTTTGGATCGCTTTCGTTGGATTTGTACCGCTTCACTGGAATCATCTTTTACGAAAGTGAAAGAAACGGGCCGGCCAACGGCCTCCTGTTTGTTCCAGCCAAACAAATTTTCCGCGCCGCTATTCCAGCTCTGGACCTTGCCGTCCATAGAAATGACAATAAATGAATAGAGGGTGGCGCTATCCAGAATTTTTTGGAAAAACTCTTTTTCCTGCTCCGCGTTTTTCTGGAGCTCCATCTGTTCCGCTAGCAAGCTGGAACTCGGAACGGATCCCGGCTCGTTGGATTTGACCGGGAGCGCTTTGCCGGCCGGGGCGTCGGGAAGAGCGCGAAAGCTAAGGCCCTCCACCTCGTCAGCGGCATCGTCAAATGGAATATCAAAGTCGACTCTCTGCATTTTGAGCCTGTTGCGCGTGAAGAAATAGATACTGATTTCAGACAAAATAAAAAGGGTCAAGACCTGGAGTAGAGTGCGGGTGAGATCTTTTTCTCCCAGCGCCCACCACAGGATTGTTCCTCCCACCATGAAAAAGAGCACCCGGTAAACCACCGCATATGAGAAAACCCGTCGATTTGGATTCAACATGGCTCAATATCCTCCATCGCCAATTTCGAGCTGTTAGACATCTTCTGCTGTTTTCTCTTAATCGGCACAGCGGGCGAATCAGTTTAGACTTTTTTCATACCTTACTACTCGGATTTTTTGGTGGGCGAGCAAATATTCCGGCCCGCGCTTATCCGTGTCGGTCTTTTTCGGCTACCCGCAACGGTCGCGGATACGCCGGCCATGACCCGATTTCGCGGCTAAGGCACGCCGCGCTGGTGACTGCAATCAGAGTGAACGGGAATACTACAACCAACGGAAAAAGCACACCCGGATGCAGCAATAGCGGATACATGGACAAAGCCACTCCCGGAGGATGGTAAATGCGAAGCGTCGATAACACCAAAAGAGTGCCGACCGCTGCCGCAACGGCGTAAACAGGACCATGGACAGCCATGGACGCCGTAGTCCCCATCGCAGCTCCGAGCGTAGAGCCAACGATAACCGGGATTGGCTGCGCAATCGAACTGGCCGGCAGAAGGAGCAAAATGCTCGATATAGCCGCGAACGGCGGCACAAGCCATATGACATCCTTAAAAAAACGAACGCCTGATACGTACCCCAGACCTGCCATGACCCCCAGCATCAGGACGAACCACGTGACCATCGCGGCCGACACACGGTTCTCCGAACGCCACTCAACCAGAGCCAGAGCGATCAGCTCTCGTATTTGTATTCTTTTTGAGGTCCTCATTTTATTTTTACCTTTTAAGGGGTTGGGTATAAATAGCGGATGAAAATTCTCAGACCCGAAGTCGTGCGAACGGCCAAACAGATTTCATTCAAGCCGGGCGACAATGTACTGTAACACCGATTCGGGCATACAAAACAAGGAAATAGTACATGGTTGATAAAGCCGTTGCAGGTGAGGCCGCGAGCGATGTGGACGTGGCCTGGCGGCTTGCGGTATGCGGCATGGAGGCTGGCATGTTCCAGAGCCCGATCAACAGCGCTGCCATGGGAAGCCCGCCGCCGCAGTTTCGTGGCGTTGCTTCCAGCATTCTGGCTGTAATGCGCAACACCGGCATGGCATTTGGCATCGCTGTGGCCGGGGCAATAATGTACAGCCTGGCGCCCTTTACGACCAGGGGGCATGCGGGCGCCTTCACGGGGCGGGAGTTGAACGCTTTTCTGCATGGCTTGCATTGGGCTTATCTGGCGGGTTGCGCCCTGGCGCTGCTTGCGGCTTTTTCCGCACTATTGGCCAAGGCGGAAACACCACACGAATGACAAAGGGCTGGAAACCATCTCTGGCCTCGTCGATCAGCCTAACCTTCCAGGTCGGCACGACTCAGGCCCTCTTCAGCAAGGATTTCGTCCAAGCCGTGGATAGCGGCCCGGCCTTTGCGCTGCTGAATGAGCTCGTAAATCTCGGCGTGCTCCGCCAAGTCCTTCAGAGCTTCCCACTCCTCGGCGGGAATGATCACCTTCCTGCCGCCGTCTATGTACTCAACATCAATCATAACGTGCCCCCTTCGGTCATTGGGAACTGGGGCCCGATATCATACGAGGTTGCGCTAAAGATTGACGCGATGGGTTGCGCTTCGCTCCACCCATCCTACAGTTGACCACGTCGGCTGAGGAAGCCGATGGGTGAAACAAAGTGGAACCCATCGTCTTGACGCGTCTTGAACGCACTTTGTGCCGGACATCGAAACCTCCGAGCCGTACAGACACCGCTACCCGTGATGATAGCCCGCCTTTGCCGGTAAATCAAAGTCATCGCTTCGCCGGACTACCGCCCCCGCCGATTTTGCACGGGCCAGCGCCTAACCGGCCCGGCGTTCCTCCGGCTCGCTCATATTACCGTTCGCAAGCAAGGCGGGTTCGATTCCCGCACCGGTTCAATTTTTTGCGGCCACGCGGCCCCAGAAGCGGCCGTTTTCTCTGCCCGCCTCTATCGGAATGCCAAAGAGATCGGTCAAAAGATCGGGCCTCAGGATAGCCTTTTTTTCACCTTTTGCCGCGCAACGGCCGGACTTCATCAAAAAGACATGGTTGAAGGCCGGCATGATCTCTTCAAGATAATGGGTGACCAGGATCATCGAGGGTCCATCGGGCCCCCGGCCCAGGCCCTCAAGGGTCGAGAGGAGCTGCTCGCGGGACACGAGATCAAGCCCTCCGCAGGGTTCGTCCAGGATCAGGAGACCGGGCTTATGAATCAGCGCCCTGGCGATCAGGAGCCGCTGCTTTTCTCCCTGAGAAAGCACAGCGTAGGGAAGGTCGAGTATTTTTTCGCAATTGAGCCTGGCCGCAAGCATGGCGGCTTCTTCGAAATCCGAAGGGTCGGGCTTTTCGAATATGCCGAGCGAGGCATATTTTCCGCTAACTATAAATTCGAGCGGCTTCTGGGAAGGCGGGACCTGTGCCTGGAGAAAGGAGCCGACCCAGCCGATTTTCCTTCGCAAAGCGCGAAGATCGATTTCGCCGAAGCGCTCTCCCAATACGGTCACTTCCCCCGAGGTCGGCCAGAGGTAGCCGGCAAGAATTTGGAGAAGAGTTGTCTTTCCCGACCCGTTTGCGCCCAGAACGACCCAATTCTCGCCCGGCCTTATCTCCCATGAAATATCATCGAGTATTAGTCTTCGCTGCCTGACAAACCGTACATTCTTAATGCTGATCCAGTGATTTTCCATTTCCTAAAACGATTTCCACGTAAGCACGATTTTTCCGAAATGCTCTCCGGCAGCAAGATACCGGTGAGCGTCCTCCACTTCCGATATAGAAAATATCCGGTCCACTATGGGCTTTACACGGCCTGATTTTAGCAGCGGGATCACGGTTTGAATGAACCCGCGCGTGATTTCGGCCTTTTCCTCTCTCGATTGGCTGCGCAAAATGGAGCCGATGACTTTGAGCCTTTTGCTTATGACCGGCACAAGGTCTATCTCGCCGGAGCTTCCTCCCATCAACCCGATGATGACGAGCCGCCCCCCGGTTTTGAGAACAGCGAGGTGGTTTTGCAAATAGGGCGTCCCGATACAGTCGAGGACGATGTCCACACCGTTTCCGCCTGTTATTTCCATCAGGCGCGGGGCAAAATCTTCTTCCCTGTAATTTATCCCTGCGTAAGCCCCGAGATCGATCGCCCGCTTGATTTTTTCATCCCTTCCCGCGGTGACGACAACCCGCGCCCCGATTGAGGCGCATAGCTGCACGGCAGCCGTACCGACCCCGCTGCCTCCGCCGTGAACGAGAACGGTATCCCCCGCTTTCATCCCCGCCTGAACGATGAGGTTGTAGTAGGCGGTGAAGAAAACCTCCGCAGCGGCAGCGGCCTCGACAAAACTCAGGTTTTCGGGAATAGCGACCAGATGATCGACCGGGACCGCAACATATCTTCCGTAGCCGCCCCCTGCGACTATCCCGAACACCCTGTCGCTTGCCTTAAAAAGAGGGGCGCCCGGCTCTTCGACCACGAAGCCGGCAAAATCGAGCCCCAATACCTGCGAACCACCCGGCGGCGGCGGATAGAGGCCTCGCCGCTGGAGCAGGTCCGCCCGGTTTACCGAACACGCTTCAACCTGAACGAGGGCTTCTCCTTCTTTGAGAGCAGGGATTTCAACGGTTTCGAGCCCTACCTCGTTCCATTCGCCTCTTTTGGCCTCGCCGCGGACCACCACGGCGGGCATAGACCCAGCGTTCATTCCATTCCTCCGTTTTCGGCAAATGAATAATACTGGTCGTTGCCCGCTACGATAATATGATCATGGACCACTATGTCCAGATCTGCAAGCATGTTCTTGAGCCTCTTTGTAAGCTGCCTGTCGGCCGCCGACGGAGTCGGGCTCCCCCCGGGGTGGTTATGCGCCAGGATCACGGCGGTTGCACGATGTTTCAAGCTAACCTCCGCGATCTGCCTGGGAAAGACGGCGGTCCGGTTTACACTGCCTCTTTGGATCTGCTCTGTGGCGATCAGCCGGTTTTGACTGTCGAGAGTGAGCACGCAAAAGACCTCATTTCTCTGCGTTCCGAGATGTGCGCGCAGGTAGGAGACCGCGCTTTGAGTCGAACAGAAAGTCTCCTGCCGCTCCCAGCGGCTCGCCTGATAAGAATCGAACAGGCGCGGAACAAGGCTTATCAGTATGGCGGCATACTCTCCGATCCCATCGACCTCACGGAGTTCCTCGACCGGGGCGTCCAGGACCGAGGCAAGGTTATTTCCGAATTTATTCAGAAGCTCTTTTGCAATCGGTTTGACGTCTTTTCTGGGAATGGCGTATGTGAG
>JAJYTC010000139.1 GCA_021793275.1 Deltaproteobacteria bacterium
CGGGGGGTGGTCCGCTCCGTCATTTCAGCGGTCTCCCGGCTTAAAGCCTCGAACCGGGCACTTCCGGGGCCGGCTCCGGGAGGATAAGCTCAAGCTGGAATCCGGTTAGGTGATCGCATGATACGAGTCCTTCCAATCGGGATTCGTTCTCTCAGTCAAATGCGCTTTCCACTTACGTTTCCAGTCTTTCAACCGGTTCTTCCGCTGGATAGAAGACCCCATGGTTCCATGAAGTTCATACCAAACCAGGTTATGGGCCCATGCCGATGGTTTTTGGTGAACACTTCCACGACGTTGCTTCTATGCCCCCGAACTCGCTTGACGTGTTCTGAGGTAACACCGACGTAAAGGGCACCGTTTTTTTGTTTACGAGAATGTGTACCGGTGGTTGCCTGCTCATTTCGGCCTTGTGGGTTCCGGCTAAAACACTGCCGGAACGACGGGCTTAGAGACTGCCGGAACGACGGGCTTAGAGACTGCCGGAACGACGAATCACACGGGGGTGACGAATCACACCTGAATGACGAATCGCATTTCACCATCGTCGGCGTGTGTGTTCGCTTCATAGGTTGAACGACTAATCACTTTCCCTCCGAAAACCTCCTGGTGGGCACTGTACCGAATCTACCCGGACTGCGAGCTCAGCTGCGAAGCCCCCCGGATCAGAGCATAGCCGCAACCAAAGACCTGTGCCAGCGGGCGATCCGTCTCGCCCCGGCGGGGATACACACGGGGGTGGTTTATTGCCGTAAAGGACGCGAAGATAGAGGGAATACACACATTCTCGATCCACACGTTTCGCCTTCGTGGTCCTTCATCCTCTTCGTGGTGGAAAATAGTCTTATCCTCAAAACTTGTGATCACACCACGAAGCGAAGGGAATGGAACTTTTGGTGGTTTCCGGGTGTCACGAGATGGACGTGAGGAGCTGCTTTGAAAAGGCCCGAGCGAGGCCTCTTGGCGCTTCGCGCCCCGGACACCCTGTGTCCGGGCTACCCCGGTCCATCGTTGCTTTTCGCGGTTTCCGGATCGGCCGGCGCGCATGAAGGGCTGTCTCGAAAAATTGATGGTGGGTTGCGGCCCGCCCATCCACCCGCTTAACCCACCCTACGGGCTTCCCCCTCTTAGTGGAAAATAGTCTTACCCTCAGAGCTTGTGATCACACCACGAAGGCCGCCAAGAGCACGAAGGAAGATCACTGAAGGCATGGAACTTGTTTAATCAGACGGCTATGCGTCGGGGTGTGAGCGGCCCCCCCGCTTTTGCACTTCGTTTTTGCACATGGGAGCAGATCTTTAGATCGGCAGCGGACGGTGCAACAACCGGAAGTCTTTGACGCTATTCGACAATCGTTTCCACCAATCCGACTTCTCTTTCCAGAAAACCTGCAATGCGCTCCTGCATGGCCAAAATGAGAGGATGGAGGGTGCGCGGGTTTACGGCCGATATGCCTATACCGCCATACCTTCTTATTTTCCGCTCGATAAATTCGGCCCCGACCAGGTCGATCTTGTTGAAAACCATTATCGTCGGCTTTTGGTCCAGATCGAGCCGGGAGAGGGTCTTTTCAACGGCCTCGATCTGCTCCTCAAACCGAGCGTTACTGATATCGACGACATGGAGCAGCAGGTCGGCTTCCTGCAACTCCTCGAGGGTGGCCGAAAAGGCTTCGACCAGGTCCTTTGGCAAATCTCTTATGAACCCGACCGTATCGGTTATGATGACCTCGAAGTCTTTTGGAAACCGGAGCCTGCGGCTGACGGGATCGAGCGTAGCGAAAAGCTTGTCTTCGACGAAGACCGAGCTGTGAGTGAGGGCGTTCAGGAGGGTCGACTTGCCCGCGTTCGTATAGCCCACGATGGAAATGACCGGAATCTGCTTTCTTGTCCTCCTGGTCCGCCTGAGATTTCGCCTCTTGCGAAGACTTCGCAGGCTGTCTTCCAGTTGCGCTATGCGGTCTTTGATACGGCGCCGGTTTATCTCCAGGGTCGTCTCGCCGGGGCCTCTCGTTCCTATGCCGCCGGTCAGCCTGGAAAGGGCGTCGTCTTTTACTCCCAGCCTGGGCAGAAGGTATTTCAGCTGCGCCATCTCGACCTGGATCTTCCCTTCCCTGCTCTGTGCGCGTTGCGCGAAAATATCGAGTATGAGCTGGGTCCTGTCGACCACCCGCAACTCGGTTGTGTCGGTAATCGCCCGCACCTGCGAGGGATTAAGCTCCTGGTCGAATATGAGCAAATCCACCCCGCACTGAAGCGCTCTCAAGACAATCTCGCTCAATTTGCCCTTGCCGATGAAATACTTCGGATTTCTCTCGCGCTGCCTCTGGATGACCGTATCGGCGGCGATAATGCCTCCGGTGCGCGCAAGCTCGACCAGTTCAGCCATCGACATGTTCGCGCTCTGTCTATCGGAGTCGGAAACACTCACCAGTATTGCGCGGTCTTCGGTGTCTTTGCCTGCAGCCTCGGATGGCCGGTTACGCTCCAGTTCGTTTTCGAGCGAGCGCACAAGGTCGAGAAAATCGAGGTCGGGATCAAAACAGGGCATGGGGTCGAGGACTTCCCAGCCTCTTCCCCCGCTTTCGGCCGCAGGGAGAATATGTGCGACTTCGAGCTGAACGGCCCCGCCGTTCCTGTCGACCTGAACCGCCCCGACACAATCGAGCCTCAGGAAAACGAGGTCCATCAGGTCGTCCTGGGAAAGGGGCTCGGATTCCAAATGGGTATGGACCAGCCGAAGTCCGCGAAGCCGCCTCCTCCCCCCCCGGCTCTTTGGCAGATCGGGGATATAAAGCGAGCGCGGACCACCAACTATCACCGTTTCGACGGCGCCGTCGCGGCCGATGAGAAGTCCTATCTGGCGTCCGGATTCAAATGAGAGGTGTGCGAGGTCTCGGGAAAGTTCGGGGGAAATCACCTGGCGCGCGGGAACTTTACGCCGGCAAAGGCCATCGAGGCGCCGACGAATCCCGGGTTTAAGCCCGGTCAGGTTTCCAATTACTCTCGTATGCTTCCTCCGTTGAAATAGTTATTCTACTTTAAATATAACCATACCCGCCCGACGCCGACCACTCGCTCCTTCGGTCTTATTCGGCCGAGGCCAGATTTTCGAAACGCGTGTATGTACCTATGTATGCGAGTTTAACGGTTTCGCCGGCGGGCCCGTTTCTCTGCTTTCCGATTATGATCTCCGCTATTCCCGGCTCCTTGCACGCCTGCTTGGTGTAGACCTCATCGCGGTAAATAAAAGCTATCAGGTCCGCATCCTGCTCTATGGCCCCGCTTTCACGAAGATCGCTCAACATAGGCCTTTTGTCGGCCCGTTCTTCAACCTTTCGATTCAGCTGCGCCAGGGCAATGACCGGAATATCCAATTCCTTGGCAAGCCCTTTTAGCGACCGGGATATGTCGGATATCTCCTGTTCCCTTCTTTCAGAGGACTCCCTGCCCCTCATGAGCTGCAGGTAATCGACCACGATGAGGCCCAGCCCCTGGTCGGACATCATCCTGCGGGCCTTGGCCCTCAGCTCCAGGGTAGAAATCCCGGGAGTGTCGTCGATGTATATCGGCACGTCCATGTAAAGCCCTGCGGCCTGAAGGAGCTTGCCGCATTCCTGCCTGCTGAGAAAGCCGGTGCGAATCTTGTGGGAATCGACTCTGGCCTCCGAACACAAAAGACGCATCGCAAGCTGCTCTTTGCTCATTTCCAGGGAAAAAAAGCCCACCGGAACACCGCCTTCCATTGCGGCATTCCTGGCGACGCACAGGCCAAGGGCGGTCTTGCCCATGCTCGGCCTGGCGGCCAGTATGATGAGGTCCGATTTTTGAAAGCCGGCGGTCAGCTTATCGAGATCCCGGTAGCCGCTCGTGACCCCTGTCACGGATTCGCGGTATTCCTGGAATCGCTCGATCGTCTCGATGTTCTTTTTAATGACATCCCTGAGCGGGAAATAGGAATTTCTAATCCGGCGTTCGGCGACCTTGAAAATGGCGGCTTCGGCGCTGTCCAGGATTTCATCGGAGCTTTTTCCGCCGCCGTAGGCGAAGGATATGATCTCATTGGCGACCTGGATAAGCCGGCGCTGGATCGCCTTTTCGCTGACGATTTTTGCGTATGCCCCAACGTTTGACGCGGTGGGCATCGTATCGGTCAGGGCGGCGATATAGGATGCCCCGCCCACGCCTTCGAGCTGCTTTCGCTGATCGAGCAGGTTGGTAACGGTGAGGATGTCGATCGGCTCGTTTTGTTCGAAAAGGTCCTGGATTGCAGTAAAGATTATCCGGTGAGATTCTTTATAGAACTCGTCGCCCTTCAAGATCTCGAGGGCCGAGGGCAAACCGGAGCTGTCCACCATGATTCCCCCCAGCAGAGATTGTTCGGCCTCGATCTGCTGGGGAGGAATTTTCCGGAGTTCGGCTGCAAGCTCCTCCATAAACTACTCTTCTTTTTCGATCACCACGCGAATGGTTGAATTGATCTGGGCGTCCACCCGCACGACCACGCTATATTCTCCGAGCTGCTTAATGGGCTGCTCGAGCTGAATATTTTTGCGGTCGGTACCGAAGCCGAGATCTTCGAGCGCTTTGGCCACATCGGTCGTGCTGACCGAACCATAGAGCTTGTCGTCCTCGGAGACCTTTCGGCGCATGGAGATGGTGACGGCATTGAGTTTCTCGGCATAAGAGAGCATTTCCTGGCGCTGTTTTTCACGTTTTTGAGCAAGAATCCGTTTTTTGTGCTCGAGTTCGCGCACGTTCTTGCCTGTGGCTTCCATCGCCAGTTTCTTGGGGAAAAGGAAATTGCGGGCATATCCAGGCGTCACATTGACCAGATCGCCGATTTGCCCGATCGATTCGACGGTTTCGGTTAAAATCACTTTCATCTCGCGACTCCTATAGGATGAGCCGACAGGCCCATTTACCATACACACAAGCCGAAGCGGAAGCAAGCAGATCCCAAAGGCGCCTCAAGCCTGCTTATTGTGCTTTCGAAAATCGAACCATACGTCAAAGAGCCCCAGCACCGCGACGGCCATGGATGCCATTCGCTCCAAAAAGAGCACGGCATAGACGAAACCCTTGACGAAAAGCGGGACTCTCCATTTTTCAAAATAATAGGAGACTATGGCAAGCCCTTGGAAAAAATAGATTGTCCCCATTACGAGTATCAAATTGCTGCCGAGCAGCTTCGCCGGGCCCCAGGGCAAAAGAAGCATCAAGCCGCCCGCAATTGCAAACCACACAAGATGTTCCGGGCTCTTCCAGAGGCTAAGACTTTCCTGCTCGAAGGCCTCTGCCGCAGCCCCTCCGGCATACCTGCGACAAACGAGCAAATTGACCCAGGAGACTACGAGCGTGCAGGATATCAGTATCCCTGGCATCATACTAACCACCAGCGGGACCATCTCCAGCAGACCCTTCTCCATAACTTCGGTCTTGACGGAGCTGCCGGAGCTGAACTGTTTCATAGCCGTCGTTATGACATGCCGAAGGTCCTGCTCGATCAGGTGGACCAATTGCCCCCTGGTCTGGATAAACGCAACGAGTGCAAAAAATGCCGCTATCCCGATCACTACAAGACTGGAGAGCCCGACCGTCTTCCCGGCGGGCCACCGACGCCTGAAACCGTATCCGATGACAGCGCCCATGCCGATCAGGCCGAACAGATAGGGAACACTCTCAGGCACGCGCAGCGCGAAAAGTATTGCGGCGCCCGACACTGCCGAGAGGCCGGGCACGATCCACGCTCTCGGGCCGCCCAGCCGAACCATCGCAAGGGCCGTAGGCGCCGGGGTCAGTATGGAGAAAAAAAATCCCACCAGCGGCACGAACAGCATTGAGACGAAAAGACCGACCGTTAGTACGATCAGGAAAAAAATTTCCTTTGTTTCTCCGCCCGGACGCTGGACAGGCAAATCTTCCCTGGTCTCGTTCATTTCCGGCAGCAGCTCACCCACTAAAGCATATGAGTGACGGTGTAGGGCAGAAGAGCGATCTGGCGCGCCCTCTTTATGGCAAGGGTAAGCTCCCTCTGATGTTTCGCGCAGTTGCCCGATATTCTGCGGGGGACAATCTTACCCCGTTCCGTCACGAAATAGCGAAGTGTTTTCGCATCTTTGTAATCAATTTTCAGGTCGGAATCCACACAGAAACGGCAGATTTTTCTCCGCGCAAATGTGCGCCTTTTACGCCTGACGGTCGTCATATCTCAGCTCTCTTTCCATATCGTAAAGGTTTAAGATCTTATTCGTCTTCTTTGCTTTCTTCCTCGAATCCTTCGACATCGATATCCTCAGGCATTTCTTCTTCCTCGCCAAGAGGCTTAGGGGCGGATTCTTCCTCTTCGGTGTATGAAGCCGCAGCCTGCGCCGCCTTACGCTCCTTTTCCTTTTCAGGATCGAAGCGTTCGTCGAGCAAAACCGTTATGAACTTGAGAACGCGTTCATCGATTCGAAGGTTTCGTTCCAGTTCGGCCACGAGCTGAGGGCCGCCGGCGTACTCCATCAGCACGTAGAGGCCCCGGGTGCGCCTGCCTATCGCATAGGCAAGTTTTCTTTTGCCCCACGGCACGTAGGTCAGGACCTCTCCGCCATTGGAGGAGACGATGGACTGGATTTTGGTGTCAAGCACCGAGGTTGCTTCGTCAGGCAGTTCGGGATCGACAATGAAAAAAGTCTCGTACTTCCGCATTTGATCTCCTTTCGGATTAAGTAGCCCCATCCCGATGGAAGGAGCAAGGAGTTTGGACGGGTGAAAAACGCCTTTGTATCAGCTTTATCGATTCAGGTCAATGGGAGTTTACGAATCGAAAAATCGTTCCTTACCGCGGGTAACCGGGGTATTTTGAGCCGATGACTGATTATATGTATATTACAGAAAATAGTGTCTTCATACCAGGAGGCTTTTATCATGAAAATCGGCTGTCCGAAGGAAATCAAGAGCCAGGAGTTCCGGGTGGGACTTATCCCCGCAGCGGTCAAGGCATACGTAGAGAGGGGACACCAGGTGTGCGTGGAAAAAGGCGCGGGCCTGGGATCAGGAATAACCGACGAGCATTACGAGGAGGCGGGAGCGCGGATTTGTGTGACGGCCCGCGAGGTCTGGGACAGTTCTCAGATGATCGTCAAGGTCAAGGAGCCTCTTGCGGCGGAGTATGATTTCATGCAGGCGGGGCAGCTTCTCTACACCTATTTCCACTTTGCAGCCAGCGAAAAGCTGACGCTTACATGCCTCGAAAAAAAGATATCCGCCATCGCCTATGAAACTGTCCAGGAACGGGACGGCTCGCTACCCCTTCTCAAGCCGATGAGTGAAGTCGCCGGAAGAATGGCGCCGCTCATGGGAGCGTTCTACCTCGGCAAAACCTTTGGAGGCAGAGGGCTGCTTCCGACCGGAGTCCCCGGGGTGGCGCCCGCGAACATCCTGATAATCGGTGGGGGCACGGTTGGAAGCAACGCCGCCAAAGTCGCGGCAGGACTTGGCGCAAGAGTGACTTTGCTCGACATAAACCTCGACACCCTCGAGCACCTCGGAAACGTAATGCCCCCGAACGTATCACCGATTTACGCCGACGCCTACACGCTCGATAAAGGCCTCAGGGAAGCCGAGATAGTCATAGGCGCGGTGCTGGTAACCGGCGCCAGGGCCCCTAAAATAATCAGGCGCGAACACCTGCACATAATGAAGCCGGGATCGGTTATCGTGGACGTGGCGATAGACCAGGGAGGCTGCGTGGAAACATCGAGGCCCACGACGCACAGCGATCCGGTCTATTTGGTCGACGACATAGTTCACTACTGCGTGGCCAACATGCCCGGCGCCTATGCTCGAAGCTCGACCTTCGCCCTCAACAACCGCACGGGAAAATACGGTTTGCGCCTGGCCGATATGGGCGTGGAAACCGCCTGTCTGAACGATTCGGCGTTAATGAACGGACTCAATATCTATAACGGATGGATAACTTTTAAACCCGTTGCGGAGGCGTTCGGCCTGGAGGGGTCCTATAAACCCGCCCCGGAGGCCTTCGGCAAGGGATGAGAATCGGGAGCGAAGCGCGGGGAGTTTTTTTCCCGCGCACCCCGTAAGTGCAATCCATCCGGAAATTTCTTGGTGGGCAAGATAAGGCTTTTGCCCACCCTACCTGGATCCACACCTGGTAATGGCGGGGTGGGCGTTTCCGGCGGTGGCGCCACACCTCACGTTAGCGCCTGTGCCCCCCACGGGGCGCCGGCGACGTTAGCCGCCATGACTTGAATTACACACAGAATTATGACTTGCCTGCGGTTTTTTAATGCTATAGGATGTTGCCACTAAAACAAGCTTTCTAAATCAATCCTGGTTTCTTAGATACTTATTTTCAGGATGCCAATCCATCCGGGCTTCATTTCTCCTTCCCCGGGAAAAGGAGGGAGAACGCGAGCGTGTCTATGTCCAACCGCATTAGCCGTATAAATGCGACTATCGACAACCACATCTGCGTCTGGTCCTCTGTGCCCTCTTTTGCGCCGATGGCCGAAATCCTGAGGAACTACCGCGACATCCTGGTAGAAAAGCTTCTGGACCTGACGGCGCGGGAAGTTTCGAAAGGCGGCAGCGGACACGATGCCGTGCGTTTGTTTCTCTTAAATTTCGCCCTCGAGCATATGGCGGGCCAAATCACCTCCGAGCATTTCACGATCTTCAGGGATGCGGAAACAGTGGAGGTTATCCTTGAAGATTCCTATGGAATCCAATGCCGGGCGGATAAAGACGACATACTCATTCCTCATCAAAACGAAGCGCTAAAAATTATCATACAGTGCCTTTTCCACCGCACAAGGGCGGCGGATGAAAAAGACCTGCTCTGCTTTCTCCATATGTTTTCCGGCGAAAAGCCCGAGGAGCGTCCGGACCAGGACAGGACGATGCGCTTGAGATCGATGATCTGGTTTATCTACCTGGCAATCGAAATTGTGAAGACCGAGCGGGCCGTCTGCTCGAAAGGTCTGGAGTACTTCAGAAATAAATTCAAGGAATTGCTGGATCGCACCATCGATGGAACCATCATAGACGAAGAATCCAGGTTCCCGGGGTTCGAGGAAGGCAAATGGGAGAAGACCCTTTTTGGCTGGCTCCAGGGCGAGGACAGGAGGGAATTCGCCATGAAGCTCAAGCGCCAGTTCAACATGGAGAACAGGCTCGAGCACGTCAACAGGTGCCTTTTGGCCGATCACAGAAGGTGCATACTGGTACAGGTAATGTTTATGTTTTGTAGAGCGGTCGATATGGATATGTCCCCTGGGAGAGCGAAGTGAATCCCGACGAATTATTTGAAAAGTTTCCGGACGTTCTTTTGTCGAGTTTCAGAAAACAGATGCTGCTGGGAATAGTCCCTGCCGATATGGTGCAACAAATTCTCGAACCGCTCCTGTCCCATTTCCATGAAACGATGCTGCAGCTTCCGGTCGGATTGCAGGCCGATTTTGAAAATATTCTGAGACTTTATCCGGACGTTGCCGAACGTTTCGGAGTGTGGATAAAACCCCCTGTCATCGAGACCTTGCGGTCTTTTGCCCAATATCGACAAAAGCCGGGCCCGGGCGCTCGCACGGATATCGACGAACTCGACATGGCTGCCGAACCTCAGCGGGGTCTGGAAGGAAAGAAAAAACCACTTGTCGGATCATTTGTGAAAGAAGGGCAGGGATTTTTCACAACCGACAGGGGCAGCCCCGTCTACATCGAGTTTTCCTACACGGAGGGCGACGATTCGGCCACCTTCGAATACAAACCACCCCGGATGACTATAGAAATTCACATCTGCGGAACTTACACAATAACCCTCACACCGCTTCGGCCAAAGCAGGAGATCCCCGTGGAGCGCCTTTTGGAAGTCCTTATGAAATGCGCACCCGAAGTCGCAATAAAAATCATCGAACTGAGCTGAGCTGTTAGTCTATGCAACAAACTCCCTCGATTTATTCCAGACTGGCTTCCCTTTTCCCGTTGGGTAAATCGCCTGTGGCCCCCGGCACGGTGGCGACCCTTGCCGCCGGGATCCCCTGTTTTCTGCTCATCGGGCGTTTTTCCTGGCAAATTCAGTCGGTCCTCGCTTTGGCCCTGTTTTTGGCTGGCTCGTATTGGGCGCATGTGGCCGAAAGGGAATTGGGGCGAACGGACCCGCAAGAAGTCGTCATCGACGAGCTTTGCGGATATCTGGCAGCCATGGTGGGCCATCCGGTAAGCTTTCTATCGGTTATGACAGGCTTTGTGCTCTTCCGGGCGTTGGACATCTGGAAGCCCTGGCCTATCCGTTGGGTCGAAAAGAAAGTGAGCGGAGGAATTGGAGTCATGCTCGATGATGTCCTGGCGGGTGTTTTTGCAAATATTTTGGGCCTTATTATTTTGAAGCTCGCGGCAGGTTGAATTTTCCGGGTGCTGGCCCGATCGCGGCAAGGCCGAGGCGCGGACACCTATTTAAAAAAGAAGCAAATTGGGATACAAATACCGATAATCTTGCTGCCTTTCCGGCTAAAATTTTAAGGAACGTATACGCAACAATGGTTATTCCATCCCGCGACGAATGTTTGGAACTGCTCACCGAGCACGATATGCCTCTTCATATTCGCAGGCACAGCCTAATGGTAGCCGAGGTGGCGATCTTTATCTCAGCCCGATTGAACCGCAACAGTTGCCGGCTCGATCTGAGTCTGGTGGAAGCGGCAGCCCTGCTGCACGACATAGGGAAAATGTCGGGCATCAAGACGGGTGAGAATCATGCGGAGCTGGGCGCGAGGATGCTTAATGGAATCGTCGCCGAGCCTGTCGCCCGCATAGTCGCGGAGCACATATATCTGGACAGCTCGCAAACGGCGGGTCCTATAACGGAATCGCTCATCGTCAACTATTCCGACAAGAGAGTGCAACATGACCGGGTCGTATCGGTCCGTGAACGCTTTGAAGACCTGATCGAGCGCTATGCCAAATCACCACCCCAGGCGCGGATGCTGCGCGGAAAACTCGACCTCTATGTCGCGCTCGAAGGCACGATTTTTTCCCACTTGCCCATAGCGCCTCATGACCCTGCAATCATGGGGATCACCATATAAACATCTTCAGGGAGTGACCCGGAGTTATGGAAACGAAAAAGCTTACAGTGGCCCTGCTTTCCGGAGGGAAATCGGCCGAGCGCGCCATTTCCCTGGCGAGCGGCGAACAGGTTTTTCAGGCGCTCGATAAGTCGCGCTACAATATCGTCAGGTACGATCCGGCCACAGAGCTGCCGCTATTGGCAAAAGACGCCGGGGGAATCGACGTTGCCCTTATCATCCTTCACGGACGCATGGGAGAAGACGGGACCATTCAGGGTTTGCTGGAATCTTTGGAAATACCCTACCAGGGCAGCGGGGTCCTCGGGAGCGCCATTGCGATGAACAAGATACTGAGCAAGCAGCTCTATGTTCAGGCCGGACTGCCCACCGCACCGTACATTGTTGCGGACAGAACCAGTCCGCCTGCGGCATCCGAGGTTTCAGGCCGACTGGGGCTGCCGGTCGTGATAAAGCCGGAACACGAAGGGTCGAGCATAGGTTTGACAATCGTAAGGGAGGAGGAAAAGCTTCAGGAAGCGCTGGAAAAAGGCTGGAGTTTCGACAGGCGCTGCCTGGTCGAAAAATTCGTTAAGGGAATCGAACTCACCGCCGGGGTCCTGGGAAACGACGAACTGCTCGCCCTTCCTCTTATCGAAATCTGCCCGGAGGAGCGGTACGAATTTTTCGACTACGAGGCCAAATACACGCCCGGCGCCACGAAGGAAATCTGCCCGGCGCGGATTTCCCCGGAACTGGGCGAAAAGGCCCAAGACTACGCGAGGCTGGCTCACAAAGCTCTCCACTGCCGGGGCTACAGCCGGACCGACATGATCCTCTCCGGGAGCGATCTCTACATACTGGAGACAAACACCATTCCCGGCATGACGGCCACGAGCCTGTTCCCCCAGGCTGCGGCAAAGGCAGGCATCGGATTTTCAGAACTTCTCGACAGGCTGATCGAGCTTGCTATGGAGAAGTAGTGAGGGGCGAGGACGGCCGTCACCTTGACGGCCTTGCGCGTAAAACGCGTAAAAGATGTTGGCGAAGTCGGGCGTGAAGGCCAATATCCTGTAAATCCTGTCCAAGTCTTTTATTTTATCGCAGCGGAACGGATAGCAAAACATTTGGACAGGATTGACAGGATTAATAACCCGGTTGGCACGATCTGTTTAGCGTTTCGTTTTCATTATGTTGCCCTCGCAGTTCCTACTCGAACAGTTCGGCGTGTGTGCCGGCGCGAACGAACACAATCAAGCCAGGATTTCCGCTGTCATCGATCTTATATGCCAAAGGACTTTGTGTAATCCGAGGCTCGCGGCAGCCGGGCGCGTTTACCTGCAGCTGCGGTTTTTTTCGAGGTCATTGAACAATTCGGCGGCATTATCAAATCGTGCGCGGCGTGTGCGCACCATTTCGTCGGCCTCGGCCATGGCCGCTCGGGTTTCGACATTCGGCGCCTTCAGAGTAAAAGGCATTTGCTTTTCAGCGACCAAGCGCATCAAAAAAACGCGCACGGCATCGGAAACGGACAGACCCATTGCAGCCAGTGTCTCCGCAGCCTGTTTTTTAACCTGTTCGTCTATCCGGACATGGATCATCGTCGTGTTGGCCATGATTCAACCTCCTTGCGTTGCTGGGATACAATGCATCTCATTCATTCATCGCAAGCAAGAGGTTCATGGCTTTTCATGACCGGGGCTTTCCTGCAGGTCTAGAGACGCCCTATTACCCGCTCGACCTGCACCCTTTTTTTCGAATAGACGCCGGATAATACTGAGGAGAGGTTCGCTTCGATCGGTGCTTCCGTATCGATTTTCATGCGGCATTCGGCGGGCAGTTCGTCAAG
>JAJYTC010000140.1 GCA_021793275.1 Deltaproteobacteria bacterium
CCTCAATATTGGTATAGAGAAGCGCCGGCCCCTTTCTTCGCAGCACCTCGCGCGTCAGCACGCCGAGTTCGCGGTCCCAGTGCACCCGGCCTGTGACCCTGGCCAGTTCTCCTTTTTCCTCCAAAAGCGAGATGGAATCTCTTAAATCACAAATCTCCCGTGCCATCGGAGCTACCCTCCGTTCCAGTATCCTCAAGAGTATATAAGATCTCACAGAGATAAACCGGTTGAAAATTACAAGGTTTTGCAAAAACCCGGAAGTGAAAAATGTGAGGGGTGAGCTGTTTATCAGGCGGCATGGAACCTTTCGTGAGCCGTTTGGACCTCCATTCCCCTTGCCGTTTTTGCCGGGAATTCGTATGATTTGACACGTGATGGGTCTTTGTGGAGGCAGCGACGATAATGAAAAAGTGTCCCTTTTGCGCCGAAGAAATTCAGGACGAGGCGATAAAGTGCAAGCACTGCGGCGAGTTTCTCGATGCCTTTCGCCAAGCGCCCTTCACAGAAAATAAGACCAAATGGTATTTCCGGGAATCCTTTATTTTCCTCGCCGTATTGACCGTCGGGCCTTTTGCGCTGCCCCTGATCTGGTTTCGTCCGGGGACCTCGCAGGCATGGAAGATCGGACTCACCATAGGGGTCTTGGTTCTCACCTGGCTATTGTATCTGATAACGGCTGATTCCATGCACACTCTGAAGGAGTATTCCCAACTGATTCAGGGGATTGGAGGGGCCGGCAAACGGTAATATCCAGCCTGCGCCAAACCCCCGGAATCAGCCGTTGAAATAATCAGGCGCGCCTGAAGTCGTCTCTTGCTTTCCTGATCTGCAACAGATTTTCCAAAGGTGAGAGCGGGGCGATGCCACATCCCGGCGTGACAAAATCGGCGCCGTTTTCAAGAGCGGCCATCGATTCCCGGTAAGACTCCTCCGGAGTTCCGGAAAACAGAGTGGTAGCCGCAGAAACGTTGCCGAACACCTTCACGCCTTTAGGGCGAGCGATTTCGACCGCTTGTTTCATATCCGCTTTTTCCTCGATGCTGATGCCGGCCACACCCGTCTCGCACATTAAAGAGATGATCTTATCGGTATTGCCGCAGATATGGAGGACAATGGGTCCCTTGGCCGCCTCGACGATTTCCTTCATTACAGGGAAAACGAATTTTTCCCACGCCTTTGGACTCATGAGCGCCGGCCCGGAGGTGGGTTCGGCCAGAACATAGTAGTCCACTCCCAGTTCGAAGGCAAAATTGACCGCCTGGATCACCGCGTGTTTTGTCACTTCCAGGACCTGCTGCACCTTCTGCGGCGCCTTGAAAGTCCATTTCATGAATTGTTCGGCGCCGACAAGATTTCCTGCCGCAGTAAAGGCGCCCTCCGTTTCTCCAAAAACGGCGTACTCATCCCCGACTTTTTCCAGAAGCATCCGGAGATGCTCTTTATAGGCCGGAAATCGGCCGCGCTCCAAAAAATCGTCGGGGCAATCGAGAGCATCGAGACTTTCGGCGCAGGGATGCTCCTTAATGCAATATTGCCTGTCGATCTCCGGAGTACCGAGTCCGCAGCCGAGCACTTCGCTGACCGCTGTGATGTCCCACCCCATGCCTTTGACCCATTCGAAACCGGCGTAACGGGGGCCTGCCAGGGCCAGTTCCGTCATGGCTACAGGGTCGGTATCCGCAAGGGGTCTTTCATGGCCGCACAGTTTCATTAACTCCACTACACCATAAGTGGTCGTGCAGCCGCAAAGTTTTTCATCGCCAGCACCCGTAAGGCAATCCATGAATCTTTTTTTCAAAGACATTGCAGCCTCCTGTTGGGCAGGAATTCATGTTGCCAGTCACCATATTAAAAGACTTCCAAACCAGTACGGACCTTGCCGGTTTGACTAAACCCGATTGGCTGGTGGTGATTGTCGACAGAGCGTCAACTAACGAACAGGGAGTGGGATATATGCACGGTAACAGAAAATTGAGGGTACTATCTCATATCTTCAGCATAAATCGCAAGCCATATTTATGCCAAGTTGGGTTCAGGAGGCGTCAAAACGATGGGTTCCACTGCGTTTCACCCATCCTGCCACTGGCAGTGTGTGAGCGTTGGAACGTATCATGGATGGGGACAGAGCATGGCTTTTTGATCTTCTTCGTGATTTTTCGCGCGCTTCGTGGTGTCATTGCAAGCTTTGAGGGTAAGACTATTTTCCACCACGAAGAGGAGGAAGGACCACGAAGGCGAAACATGTGGATCGAGAATCAAGCAATGGCATCGAACGCCTTTTGTGTATTTCCTCGGGTGCTTCGCGGCCTCTACCGGTAATAAAATCCCGCTCGTGTGCGTCATCCCCGCCGGAGCGCGACGGATCCCTCGCTGACACAGGTCTTTGGCTGCGGCTACGCTGCTCCGGGATTCTTCGAGCGCTTCTTGGTTAAAATATTGCATCCGCGATAAAGGAAGACGAAGAACACCGAGAAATGGGACCTCGGGCTAAAACTCTGTATCAGGCTGCTGCTTTTACGGCTATGCGCACCCCCCAAAGGGTCCGGGTAGCAGGGACCTCGCAGCAGGCTGCGTCACTCGGCGAGGTTTGCTGCGATCAGCCGAGGCAACAGGCATTGTCCTATGCGAAGAGACATTCCTTTGCCCCCGCAGGCGATCCCGTTGGAGAACCCGGACTGAAATGAGTTTTAAGGGCGGCTTGGCGAAAGGGCCGGAGATCTTTCCTCCTCCCCCAGCCCTTTGTACTGCGGTATCGATGGGCGTCTAGAGCTTCTTCACCCTGACGGCCGCCGGTCCCTTCGCGCCCTGCTCAATTTCGAAGCTGACTCGATCCCCTTCGGCCAAAGTCTTGAAACCCTCGCCCTCTATCGCGCTGTGATGAACGAAGACATCTTTGCCGCCGCCTTCCACCGTGATGAATCCAAAGCCCTTCTGATCGTTGAACCACTTTACAGTACCTTGAGGCATGACTTCTGAAATCCTTCCAATTTAATTAGTTTGATTTATTCGCAACCGAGCACCTACTTTGCGCACATTAAGACTTTAATATCAAATTTCAGCGGAAGCAACAAAGGAAAGGGGATTTATTGAACATAAAATTCGGTTCAGGTATGGTTGGAATGCGAAAAGCTGGCAGGATAAGAGCTTGCAGGCGTGAATCTCTGCGCTTCGTCTTCATGACGCCATCCTCACGATCGTAACTTTTCCTGTTTGCAAAAGCCGATTGTTTTCGCTATTATCGGGACCATACGAGTATTTCGAATTCCCCTGGCAACAGTGGAATTCGGTTTTGCCGGTGGCGATGTTAAATTAAAGTCCCATCCTTTCGCCATGTTGCTCATTTCATCCGCCTTTCCCGCTCGCTCGCCGCGGCTTTTTTTTAAGATATCGCTCATCCGGCAGTCAGGGTTACTGTGGTTGCACCGTCGATATTGTGAGCAGAAGGGTCTAAGTGCACGATTCTTTTGCGGAAAGGAGGTCTAGACAAAAAGGCGCCGGAAAGTGTTGTGCGATGATTCCCTCCGGATGAACGCCGGCCGTGAGTTTCTCAGCCATACCTACATTTGGGGGGAAGTGGAGATGCCGGTCGAAATGTGAGTGCGTGAAAATTTTCATTTCGACCCGGCAGGAAATTATCATGGAATTTCGACGTCCAGGGAGGAGAACCATTATGTCCGATATTCATCAACATCAATTTGCCACCCCCCTGCCTGCAGGGTTGGGCGCTTTGGGAATCGCATGCTTCGGGCTTTATGCCATGTTTTCAGGGAAGTGTACGGGCGCAGCGGTGCCGATACTGGCCGCGTGGTTCATTGGCGGTTTTTTCGTACAGCTCGTCACGGCCTACATCGAATTCAGGGACAAAAGTGTGGGCGGAGGAAACGTGTTCCTCGTATTCGCCTGCTTTTTCATGCTTACCGGTACAGTCTCTTTCTTTAGCGAATATTTCCTCGGGGCGTTCAAAATGCCTATGGACCCCAGAATCGAGGCCTGGCTGTGGCTGCCTGCGGGCCTGTGGCTCGGCATCATGCTTCTGTCCTTTCTCAAAAGCCCGAGACTACTTTTTATTTTGGGCGTGACGGTCGAGATAATAGTCATCTGTCTCATAGCCATTAAATTCCATTTCGCTTTAACAGTTTTCGTGCCGTTGGCGGTTTGGAGCTCGCTCATTTCTGGAATTTTGGCGATCTACCTCGCGGGCGCTATTGCCGTGAACGCAACGTTCGGTAGAGCGGTTCTCTGGGTTGGCAGTCCTCTGGCAGGGGCCAGCCCGGCGCCTTCTTTGGTCGAAGTCGGCCTGGCCAAAGGCTGAAATTGATTTAACCGGCAAAAGCCGTGTTGATCGTCGGTTTTCAGCTTCATCAGGCGTGGCGGTTTTTTAAAAAGAGATAGTCCTATTCGCTCATTATCATCAAATTGAAATTTTGCGACGACCTGCCTGAAAGGCTAAAGAGAACAAAGCGGGGGCGGAAGAAGGGTTTTCCGCTCCCGTTTATTTTGTAAACCTGCCTTATTTCGTGCAAATAAGCGGATAAGAGCAAAAGGCGAATGCATTTCATTTTTTCTGGGGAAGAATGTGCGTTGAACTCCCGAGGAAGGCCCCCGCTGCCTCTTCCTCGGCTTCCGCAAGGGTCGGATGAGGGTGAATCGACAGGCTGACGTCCTCGGCGAGCGCTCCCATCTCGATTGCAAGGACCCCCTCCGATATCATCTCACCGGCATCCCTGCCCACGATTCCGACTCCAAGCACCCGCTGCGTATCCGGGTCTATGATCATCTTGGTCATTCCGAATGCGACGCCCATCGATACGGCGCGGCCGGATGCAGACCAGGGAAAACGGGTCGCCTTGACCCGGAGCCCGCGCTTTTGGGCCTCTTCTTCGCTCAATCCGCAAACCGCTATTTGCGGATCAGTGTAGAGGACCGCCGGTACGGCCTGGAAATCGAACGAGGAGGGCATTCCGGAGATCACTTCGGCTGCCACCTTGCCTTCATGCATGGCCTTGTGCGCCAGCATGACCCCGCCTGCGACATCGCCGACCGCGAAGATTTTTTCATCGGTTGTTCGCCTTTGCCGGTCAATCGTTATGAACCCATGGTCGTCGGTTTTTACCTTGGTGTTCTCCAGTCCGATTCCCTGCGAATTGGGGATCCTGCCAACAGACACAAGCACACGGTCGAACCGCTGGTCTTTTCTTTCGATTTCTCCCCGGAATGTGACGTTGACGCCGCTTGCGTCCTCTTCTATGGAGTCGATGATCGTGTTGTAGTTGATCGACTCGAATAGACCCTGGAGCCGGTCGAGAAGAGGTCTTGCCAGATCCGGGTCTATGCCGTGCATGAGCTGCCCGTGGTCTTCGACAAGGACCACTTTGCTTCCAAGCGAGGCGTACACCGACCCCAGTTCGAGGCCGACAAAGCCTCCGCCCACCACCAGCAGTCTATTCGGGATATCCGCCAGTTCAAGCGCGCCCGTCGAATCCATAATTCGTCCTCCCGGCTTGAACCGGGCTCCCGGCAGGGGCCGGGGATAAGAACCCGTGGCAATTATAGCGTGTTTGAATCGGATATGGCTGGACGCACTGTTTTGAACCCGCGCATGGTTTGAATCCTCAAATGTTGCTTTTCCCTGGATGTATAGAATCCCGCGCCTTTGGGTAAGGCCGGCGAGACCTTTGGCCAGCCGTCCGATCACCTTGTCCTTCCAGGCACGCAGCAGGTCGAGATCTACCCTGGGCTCGCCAAAAGTGATGCCCATCTCAGCCGATCTGCGGGCGTCATGAATGAGTTCGGTCACATAGAGCAGGGTCTTGGAGGGAATACAGCCCCTGAAAAGGCATACTCCCCCCGGCCCGGGGTCCATCTCGACCATCGTTACGTCCATCCCGAGATCCGCCGCCCGAAAGGCCGCGGCATAACCCCCGGGGCCACCCCCTATTACCAGCAGATCGGTTTCCTGGGTAAACTCGCCCATCACCATTGCCAAAAAGCTCCTTTGCCGGAGAGAATCCGAAATATCTCCCCTGTGTCGGTCTAGACCAACATCAACAGGGTCTCCGGATCCTCCAGCGCCGATTTGATCATGTTTAGAAACCTCGCCGCTTCAGCGCCGTCGAGGATACGGTGATCGAAAGTGATGCTTAGAGGCAGCATGAGGCGAGGAGCGATTTCATAGTTATTCTCGTCGCCGATCACCACGGGCTGCAATTTGGCCCGGGCCATTCCCAGGATGGCGGCCTCGGGGTAATTGATGATCGGAGCAATTCCCGTTCCGCCCATCGGGCCTACGTTGGTTATCGTAAAAGTCCCCCCCGACAGGTCTTCCCTGGTCGCTTTGCCCTGGCGGGTCCTTTCGCTGATTTCCCTGAACTCGACCGCCAGCTCGAAGATGCTCTTGCAATCGACGTTTCGGATAACCGGAACCAGCAGGCCTCGGTCGGTATCCATCGCGAAGCCGACATTACGGTAATGTTTAATTATGATTTCCCCGGATTCCATATCTATGCTGGAATTGAAGAAGGGGAATTTCTTGAGCGCGGCCGCGGCTGCTTTTATGGCGAAAACCATAAGGCTCAGTTCGCCGCCCTGCTCTTCGACCCGATCTTTGTGCTTGCGGCGGAAAGCGTCGAGCTGGGTTAGATCGACTACGTCCATGTGAGTCACATGGGGAATTTGCGCCCACGCGGCGGCGACGCGTTTTGCCGTGGCCCGCCGCACGGAGCGGAACGGAATTCGCTCTTCGGGGCCGGAGACCTCGGGGGCTTCGACCGGCTCTTTTCGAATTTCCGCGGGAGCGGGGACCGGCTCTTTGGCCGCCGCAGGCCGAGCCGCTTTTTCTGCAAAAGCGCGCACGTCCTCCGGGGTTACCCGGCCGCCGGGACCCGAAGGCTTGACTTCGCCGATGTCTATTCCGAGTTCCCGCGCGAGACGGCGGGTGGAGGGGGTGGCGGCGACAGGGCCCCCGGAGACTGCCGCGGGCTTTGCGGCCTCGACCGTTTCTGCAGCTTTCGCCTCTTCCTTTGCCTCAAACGGCCCCTTTTCGCCTTCGTAGGTTTTGGGCGGGACCTCCATCTTTTCCTCTTTTTCGCCCTCTTTCACAAAAACGATGAGCACTTCGCCAACGCCGACCGTCTGCCCCGGTTTTACCCTTACTTCCCGTACAGTTCCGGTAACCGGCGAAGGGACCTCGGCGGTCGCCTTGTCGGTTTCGATTATAAGGACGGTTTGTCCGTCTTCGACTTCGTCTCCTGCCTTAACGAGGACCTCGATTATCTCGCCCTCGCGAATACCCTCTCCAAGGTCCGGAAGCTTGAATTCGACCGGCATGCAATCCTCCCATGCGGCTATCAGGTTTCAGAGGTCGGAATTTGCTTTGTTCCGACTTCCGTTAAAATGCCAGGGTTTCGAGAACCGCCCTTTTGATCCTGGCAACGCCCGGCAAATAATCCTGTTCGCGCTGATACAAAGGTATTACAACATCAAAGCCGGTCGTCCTGCGGACGGGAGCTTCCAGGTAGAGCAGCGCCTTTTCCACTATTCTGGCAATGATTTCGGCGCCCGCTCCATATGTGGCATGGGCCTCGTGTACTACCACGGCCCGTCCGGTCTTTTTTACCGACTCAACGAAAAGCTTGTCGTCAAGGGGCGAGAGTGAAAGGAGGTCTATAACCTCGCATTCCACCCCGTCTTTCTCGCTTAGTTCCGATGCGGCTTCAAGCGTCGGCATGAGGCTCGCTCCGTAGGATATCAGGGTGATGTTGCCGCCCTCCCTGGCCACCCTGGACTTGCCGATGGGGAAAGTTTCCTCCTCTTCGGGCACCTCTTCCCTGAAAGCCCTGTAGATTGCCTTGGGCTCGTAGAAAATAACGGGGTCGGGGTCTCGAATAGCGCTTACCAGAAGCGCCCTCGCCAGGCGAGGCGTGGAAGGAATTACCATCTTCAGCCCCGGCGTATGCGCCCAGTAAACCTCCCGGCTCTCGGAATGGTGTTCGAGCGCTCTTACTCCTCCGCCATAAGGCGCCCTCAGCACCATGGGGACGCCGTAGCGGCCTCGCGACCTGGAGCGAATCCTGGAGGCGTGAGCTTCCATCTGGTGAAAGGCGTAATAGCTGAAGCCGGAAAACTGCATCTCACACACCGGCCGCAGCCCGTAGACGGCCATTCCGATTGAGCATCCGGCTATTGTGGATTCGGCCAGCGGGGTGTCCAGCACGCGCTGCGGCCCGAATTTGTCGAGCAGTCCGTCTGTTACACGGAACACGCCCCCGTCCACTCCGATATCTTCGCCCAGCAGGATGACCCTGTCGTCTTTTTCCATCTCCTGGCGAAGGGCCATGTTGAGGGCCTGGACCATATTCATTTTTGGCATTGGCAATTCTCCGGATAAGAAGCGGCGAAGAGGAAGCCCAAGCAGGAAAAAGAAACGGTTTTTCCGCCGGTTCCTCGCTCCAGGCTACTTTTTTTCTTCCAGTTCCTTTCTTAGCATTTCTCTTTGGTCGTGCAGCGTCGGCGTGATTTCCGCATAGGCATGCTCGAACATGTCCAGGGGATCGATCCGCTTTGCCGCAATCTCTTCCCAGCGTTGTTCGGCCAGACTGATTTCCGCCTTGATTTCCTGGGTGATCGAGCGGATTTTCTGCTCGTCGAGCATTCCCCTCTGTGTCAGGTATTTTTCAAACCGTGTGATGGGATCGCGGCTCTCCCATTCTGCGACTTCCTGCTCGCTTCGGTATTTTTTGGGATCGTCGGCTGTGGTGTGCATGGACAACCGGTAGGTCACCATTTCTATAAGCGTCGGTCCGCCGCCCGCTCTGCCGCGCTCCGCCGCCTCTTTTACCGCGCTGTAAACGGCTAAAATGTCGTTTCCGTCTACCTGAATGCCCTGCATGTCATAGGCAATCGCTTTTTGGGCCAAAGTAGCCGAATTTGTCTGCCGGCTTCTGGGCAGTGATATCGCCCAGTGGTTGTTCTGGCATATGAAAACGACCGGCAGTTGGTAGACCGAAGCAAAATTCATCGCTTCGTGGAAATCGCCCTGCGATGTTGCCCCGTCACCAAAAAAAGTGGCCGCGACCGACTTTTGGCCGCGGTATCTGAGGCCGAATGCGATTCCCACCGCGTGAGACATTTGCGATCCGACGGGTACCGACACCGGAAGCAGGTTCAGTCCTTCCGGCATGTCCCCGCCTTCGTTGTAGCCGCTGAAGTAAAGAAGTATGTTCTCCATGGGCTTGCCGCGCCACATCTCTACAGGGGTCTCGCGAAACGAGGGCGTGATCCAGTCATTTGGCTCCAGCGCGGCTGCCGCCCCTATCTGGGCCTCCTGCCCCTTTACCGGCGCAAATGTCCCTATCTTGCCCTGCCTTTGAAGGATCAGCATCCTCTCGTCGAACCTTCGCGCCAGCACCATGGCTCGATAGAGCTTCAGCAGCAGTTCTTCGGAAAGTCGCGGATCGAGGGCTTCGTCAACCTGCCCCTCCCGGTCCAGGATCGAAAGGTATGTTATGCGGTGTGGAAGATCGATTTCTTGGATTGGCATTATTCTTTTCCTCACCTCTCGAAATCTTAGATAAGAAACAAAAAGATGTTGGCGAAAAAATTAAACATGCCTTCGGGTTGAGCGTACAATATAAGTACAGGCTTTTTCCACCGCCAGAGGGAAATGGCCCGTGTTCGTCCGTAAATGGGAATCAAACGGTGACGCATCGGTATGTAGAATAACAGGCGCAGGGGCTTGGGGCAACCGTCCCGGTTAAAATCGAAGATATATGCATCCCGCGTATGGAATCCGAAATTCGAATAACTATCTTGGTAGCTATCATAATAATTGTTCAATCAGGAGAGGCGTCGCAATCTATGAAAGCTCCGCTGATCAGGACAGATTTACCAGGGCCGAAAGCTTCGGAATTCATCCGCAAAGACGCCCAACTGGTTTCTCCCTCCTATACAAGGGCCTATCCGCTGGTTGTCGAGAAGGCCAAGGGGCTGTGGGTCCGCGATGTCGACGGAAACTGGTTTCTCGATTTCACGGCCGGTATCGCCGTCGATTCGACCGGGCATTGCCATCCCGAAGTCGTAAAAGCCATAAGGGACCAGGCCGGAAAGCTGATCCACATGTCGGGGACCGACTTCTACTATGCTCCCCAGATAATTCTTGCCGAAAAGTTGGCCGAGCTCGCCGACATGACCGGGGGCGCCAGGGTCTTTTACGGCAACTCGGGGGCCGAAGCCGTTGAAGCTTCCTTTAAACTCGCCCGCTATCATACCCGGCGCGAATATACGATCGCCTTCTACGGGGCTTTCCATGGCAGAACGATGGGGGCCCTTTCGCTAACCGCGAGCAAGGCTTATCAGAAAAAGCATTTTCATCCGTTCGTGCCGGGCATTATCCACGTGCCGTATCCGAACTGTTACCGCTGTCCATACGGCCTATGTCATCCCACGTGCGCAGCGGCATGCGTAAGGTGGATCGAAGACCCGATCTTTCGCACCAGCATTTCGCCCGAGGAAGTCGCCGCCATATTTGTCGAGCCGATTCAGGGGGAAGGCGGATATATTGTTCCGCCTGTCGAGTTTCACGTGGAACTCGACAAACTGGCAAAAAAGTACGGTATCCTCCTTGTTGCCGACGAGATTCAATCCGGTATGGGAAGGACCGGCAGGATGTTCGCCATGCAGCACTTCGGTGTCGAACCGGACATTATGGCCCTGGCCAAGGGAATTGCCTCAGGGATGCCGCTCGGGGCAATGATTGCCGGCGCCAAACTCATGGACTGGCCTGCCGGCTCTCACGCATCGACCTTTGGCGGAAACCCTGTTTCCTGCCGCGCGGCCCTTGCCACCATCTCTCTTCTTGAGGGAGGCCTGGTCGAAAACGCGGACATACGGGGCCGCCAGTTGATGGCGGGGTTGTGCGAAATGCAGAAAAGCTTCGAATGTATGGGAGACGTGCGCGGAAAAGGCCTCATGGTGGGCGTGGAATTCGTAAAAGACAGGACCACCAGGCAGATCGCCCCCGACGTGCGCGATCGCCTCGTCCAGGGCGCATTTCGAAAGGGCCTGCTCCTGCTTGGCTGCGGCGAGAGTACGGTCCGCTTTTGCCCGGCTCTTACCGTAAGCGCCGAGCAAGTCGATACAGCGCTTTCCATCTTCGAAGACACTCTCAAGAAATTGCTTTAGAGAGGATTTATGAGGATTATTGGGCCACGCTGCGCAATGAAAAGGTGTCTTTTCCCGATCCTGTAAATCCTGTAAATCCTGTGAATCCTGTCTGCGATCTTGTCTTTTTTAGTCTCGTTGATCCTGCCGGAGGACTTTTCTGAAAGGAATAAGCCATGAATACCCTTTTCGAACGGCTCGGCATAGGCGAAGTGGAACAGGGCGCCATGGTCGGGTTTAATCGCCTCGACTGCCGGGGAAAGCTCATCGAGTCCCTATCGCCGGCAGATGGGAAAATTATCGGCAAGGTACGGCAGGCCGATGCGGCAGCCTATGACCGGGTGGTGCAATCGGCAGGGGAAGCTTTCCTCGGGTGGCGCGATGTGCCGGCGCCGGCGCGGGGCGAGGTGGTCCGCCGGATCGCGGAGGCTTTTCGCAGGCGCAAAAAGGATCTGGGCGCCCTGATCTCGATCGAGATGGGAAAAATCTTGGCCGAAGGGGAAGGCGAAGTCCAGGAGTTGATCGATATGTGCGACTTTGCAGTCGGCCAGTCCCGTATGCTCTATGGATATTCCATGCACAGCGAAAGACCCGGGCATCGCATGTTCGAACAATACCACCCGCTCGGCCCGGCGGGGGTTATCACCGCATTCAATTTCCCCGTTGCAGTGTGGTCGTGGAACGCTATGCTGGCCCTTATCGCCGGAGATACCGTCGTGTGGAAGCCCTCCGGCAAGGTGCCTCTTTGTGCGATCGCAGCCAATGCCATAGCTTCGCGGGTCGTTTCCGAGTGCGGTTTTCCTCCCGGCCTTTTGAACGTGGTTATCGGGCCTGGAGAGGATATCGGAGAGAGGATGGCGGCGGACAGACGGCTCCCGCTTGTCTCGGCCACGGGTAGCGTGGCCATGGGAAGGCGCGTGGGCACAGTCGTTTTGTCGCGCCTCGGAAAACCTCTGCTCGAGCTTGGGGGCAACAACGGTGTTATCGTTACCCCGAGCGCAGACCTTGATCTCGTTGTGCGGGCCGTTCTGTTTGGCGCCGTAGGGACCTCGGGGCAGAGGTGCACGACTATCAGGCGGCTTATTGTCCAGAATTCGATATTCGATATCCTCAAAGAACGGCTGATTGCCGCATATAGGCAGGTGAAAATCGGAAATCCCCTCGAAGACACCGTGCTGATGGGGCCGCTAATCGATAGAGAAGCTGTCGAAGCGATGCAGAGGGCGCTTGAGGAAATCAAGGTAGCCGGCGGAAAAATCCTCTATGGAGGCGAGCCGCTTTCCGGGGGTATTTATGATACCGGCACCTACGTCCGCCCCTGCATCTGCGAGGTGGAAAACAGATCTGCCGTCGTAGAGAAAGAAACCTTTG
>JAJYTC010000141.1 GCA_021793275.1 Deltaproteobacteria bacterium
CGGCTCGCTCCTGCGCTGGCTTTTCATGGTTTTAGGGTATCCCCGAAGCAGGTGAGGAGCTGTCAGGCTGAATTGAAAGGAAAAAGAGGAAAAGGATGAAAGCAAAAAAATGGCTATTCTACCCGTGGATAATAGCACTGGCTGCCGTGTTTTTCGCCGGCCCGGCCAGAGCGGACCTTTACTGGGAAACTCACAGTGTCTCTGTCAATATTCCCGGCCAGACCAATGGGACGTCGATTCAGAAATATTATTTCACGCCCTACGCCTCAAAGGTGGAACTGGGCGCAGGCAAGGTCATAATAGTCAACTTCAAGTCCCGGAAACTCTACTCACTCAATACCAGGGCCAGGACCTGTACTCAAATCAACCTGGCCAGGCTGCCCGGAATACCGGGTATGTCGGGCGTCAACCAAAAACAGATGGGGCAGCTCCTGGGAGCGGTCATGGGGACCGTGATTACCCCCACAAACAGATACAGAACAATCGATGGATACAGGTGCCGCGAGTATTTTGTGCACATTGCGATATTGGATGGAGAATACTGGGTTTCCAAGGATGTAGAGGGCTACAGGCAGTTGGAAACCCTGGGGGACGAGGCGGGAGCTCTCGCGCAATGCAACCCACTATTCAGGCAGATCGATATCCCGGACCTGGTCAGAAAGCTCAACGGCTTTCCGGTCCGCACCGTTAACCACGTAATGGGCGGCACGGTCACAACCACTTTGACAAAAATTGAGCAAACACACCTGGCGCCGTCGCTGTTCGACATACCCCGAGACTATGCAATGAAAAAAATGGGCTGATCGGCGGAGGCGCTCATTTCCCGGGTTCAAACCCGGATTTGCCCTTCGAATTCTTCCAGGATCGTCGAACCGCAGGCGCCAATGCAGGTCCGCGCCGTTGACGGTTCAGACGCCATTTGAGATACAAAAAGGGGCGCCGGAAGGGCGCCCCGCTTTACCTGGAAGAGGCCTGACGGCCCGGCCGCCTGTTCGGCCTTCGGTGCGGCCTGGGACGCAGGAAGTCCACCCTGATATACTCACGCTTGTTGACGAAAGAGACGAAAACCCTCTCTATATTGAGTTCCTTTTGCACCACGGCCCTGATAAGGGCGGGATCGGAATTTTTGTTTATTCCGTGTTCGCGATAATCGTCGGTTTTGATGTAAAGAGACATAGAGCACCCCCCTCCGCTGGCATGGGGACATTCAAAAAAGACCCGGCTGCCGATTCGAACCACCAAAGGCAAGATGGTTCATCTTATTCTCCCTTTTTTATGTTAACAAATTAACGGCAGTTTTCAAAACCAAAGATCCTCAGCACCCTAAAATATACAACTTTCCATCTCTATTGTCAGTTACTGATACCAGGTTGCGTTAAAGACCGATATTGATCGAGGGAGCATACAGCGCGCGATCCCGCCACCGGCGGCACTGAGCTCCCCCCTCCCCCGCGGCAGGGGCCGAATTTATTTGAATCGGCACGGCGTTTTAATATATAAGAATAATGCAATATCCCTTAACCCATTAATCCAATAGAGCATACAAAATGTCTTTTTACGGCAAACAGGGACCCGTCGGTTCAAAAGGTTCAAAATTGCGGATCTGCGTGGTTGCCCTGCTGGTCTTCCTCGCGGGCCTGGCCGCAGGGATGCCGGCCGCTTTCGCCTACCCCTCGAACAACGTTCCCCTGGGCGACTGGTCCTACGAGGCGCTGGACAAACTGGCGGGCTTTGGCCTGATCCATTCGGACGTGTACGGGATGCGGCCCTATACGCGCCTGGAGGTGGCAAGGCTGGTCGTTGAGGCCCTCAACACGGAAAAGAAAAAAAAACTCAAGCTTCCCTCGCTCCTTAAATATTTCCTCAATAAGTTCAAGTGCCAATATAAAAGTGAACTCGCCTACTGGGGATACGGCAAACCCGAGGCCCCGGCCATATTGACCGTAAAGCCTATCGATCTGGCCCAGATGAACTATGTTTATTCACAGGGGCGGCCCCAGTTTTATCTAAACACCAATGGAGTACGACAGTACCCGTACGGCGCAGGCGATATAGTCGGCTATGAAGGCACGCCCCTTCTATCTAACGACCAGGGGATCGTGTACGGAAGAGGAAGTAATCTCGGGTTTCAGTTTGCATCGAGTTTCCAAATCGGGGACCTTTTTTCCGGCTGGGTAGAACCTCTTTTTCTAGTGCGCCAGAACGGCTCGCCCGGTACGCTGTCCGGCGGGACGCCCCCCGTAGTTGGAAGCTACGGAACGAACGACGTCCAACTTCTTGCCGGGTATGTTAAATTTTCTCCCTTAAATTCTGTAGAAGTCGAAGTGGGCCGGGATTCGCTGTCGTGGGGCCAGGGGTATACGGGTTCATTCGTCCTTACGGATAATGCTCCGCCGCTCGACATGATAAAGGTCTCGAACCCCGTTCCGGTTATTTTACCCTGGTATTTCAGCTATCTGGGCCCCTTTCAATACGCTTTTTTCTGCGCCAGGCTCGAAGACAACCGCGATTTTCCCGATACGCTTTACGCCGGCGAGCGCCTTGATTTCAAACCGACGCCGAACCTTGAGATAGGCGCATCGCACACCGTCCTGTTCGGAGGAGAAGGCAGCCCTTCCCCCGGCAGCTTCATGAACTACCTCGAGCTAATGTCATTTTATAAATTGGGAGGCGCCGGCTACCCGGAAAGCCACCAAGCCGCTGTTGATTTCCGCTACACAATGCCCTACCTGTGGGACGCCCAGCTCTATGGAGAGTACGGCGGCGCGGACACAGGGTTCAAGCCGAATATACGGGAGTTCTTTTTCCAGGATATCGGTTATATACTAGGCCTGTATCTCCCAAGGATCACGCCGGACGGCAGGACCGATCTTAGATTCGAGTATACGGACAATGTCAACGAGGGTTTCTACGGGACCAACGACCGCATCTGGTATACCAACACCATATATGTCTCGGGGAATACTTACGACGGTCTTCTTTTGGGGGACCCCATCGGGCCCGATGCCCGGCAGGGCTTTGTGCGGGTAACGCGTTTTGTAAGAAACGACCTCAAGCTGGGGCTGGATGGAAGCTATACGGAGAGGGGACCTAACATGGGCCGGGCCATATCCTGGGAATTCGCGGTGGGCACAGATGTCACCTACGATATAAACACCGACTTGACCGCCATGGTCCGCTATGCGTGGGGCAATATTCGAAACTACGATCTGGAGGTGGGAAATAACCAGGACGACAACCTGCTCATGGCGCAGGTCGAGTACGAATTTTAGGTCGGGGAGTTGGTGGGTAGGTGAGTCGGTGAATTGGTGAGTGGGGGAAGAACAATCGTGAAGCCCTGAATCTCTCAGGCGATGGTACTAAACAACCCGGAAAAACCGGCTTCTTCGCCCCTGCCGGCGCTTTTTTACATGTTTGCCAAAATTCGGCCCCCGCTCGAATGGATAAGCCGTTCGTCAGCGGTAACTAAGGTCAGGTCGAAGACAAAAGCGGTAGCCAGAAGGAATCTGTCGGCAGGGTCCTCATGGGGAAGGGTGAGCAAGCGGCTTTGAATGGCGACTTCGTGGTTGACAGGGGCTTCCTTGAAAGGGTGCTTCGAGATGACGCCGCGGACCCATGCCGTCGGGTCCGCGTTCAAAATGACGCGCCCCTTCTCCACCAGGACGAGGAATTCCCATATACTGATCGAGGAAAGCCACAGCTCGTTGGACGGGTCCTCAAGTTCGGCGGCCACCCTCTGTGTAAGGCGCGCCGGTTCCAAAAGGCCCCACAGCCAAATGTGGGTATCCAGAAGCAGCTTCACTGCAGCACTTCCCATTCTTTCGGGCTAACAGCCGGGGAGACTATGTCACCGACAATCTGACCGGCGGCACGCTCCGATCCCAGCCACGGCACGCGACCTTCAACGGGCGGAGGGGGAACGACCTGGGCGATAGGCTCATTCCTGCGGGTGACAATGACGGGCCGGCCGGTCTTTTTTACCCTGTCCAGAATGGCAAGGCATCTTGCTTTAAAATCTGAAATCGATACGGTTTCCGGCATCTTTGCTCCTCATTTGAACATTGAGTTTGCCGTAATGTATCATGGTCAACGACTATAGTCAAGTATTCTCCTCCCCGCTCGCAACCTCGTATTCCCTGGGAACCAAACACCATAGAAAGAGAAAGCAGCGCTGTGGATAGACGGGGATTGCCGCGCGTGAATCAATGCGTCGCCGACTCTTAGTTCCAGCGAGATCCGCAGAAAATAAGGCCGTAAGCTGGATGTAGCCCGGGAATGCGCCGTCTAATCCTTGGGATGAATTCAGGTTTGATTCGCGCGGGAATTTCAACGTGCCGGCCGGCCTGAATGTGCCGGGGTCTGCAAAGATCGGCACAAATTATACGACGGCAAAGAATTTGACCCAACTCACAGCCGATGCGAACTTTGCCGGGACGGTCTACCTGACGGCACCGGTGATACCAACGGCCAATCTGACGCTCACCTGCGATTTGAGGCCGGTGCACGGGGCGGTAATCACCCTTGGCAGCTATAATCTTGCAATCAATAGCCCATTCCATGCGGGACTTTATCAGTGTTTCGACCAGAATGGATCGGGCGTTGTGACTTTCGGTGGAAATGTGCCAAGAATTATTCCTCAATGGTGGGGCGCTTCTCCAACAACGGCCACAAGCACCGCGGTTCTAAGCGGACCCGATGATACAGCAGCCACAGATGCACGCCTCCGGGTGGGACATTCCGCCTGTCAGCGCTTCCAGCAGGAGCGTATTATCAGATATCGAGTGTGACTGTTCCGTATCCAATGAGGATTGAGGGTGACGGATGGATCTTTGATAATTGGGGGTTCAAGCTCAATCAAGTGCCCTTGGCCTACATAATGTACGACGGGGGATTGGGTGGTTCTACGATATGTTCCACAATCTCCACGGTCGAGCCTTTGATTATGAGGCTAAAGCAGGGCCAGTGACGCGCTCGAATCAGGGCGGCGATATAAGCAATATTCTTGTCATCGCTCTAAACTATCAATATGCTCCCTTGCCTGTGAAAATGCATTTAGTTGTCTTAAGGATGATCTTGACATCGCCCCAAAAGGAGGAGTTCAGGATGTACTCTTCGTCCATTTTTACACGCTCGTCGTAGTCTTCCGTATCACTTCTCTTACTGGTCTGCCATGGACCGGTTATCCCCGGTTTTACCGAGCAGTAGAGCCCGGAGGTCTCTTTGTAATAGTCGTAAAGCTCCTTGTAGACGATCGGGCGAGCGCCGACTACGCTCATATCCCCTTTAAGCACGTTAAGGAATTGAGGGAGTTCATCCAGGCTGGTTTTCCGGAGGAATTTTCCAATTTTTGTCACTCTCGGGTCGTTCTTCAATTTAAAAGTTTTTTCCCACTCTTCTTTGGCCAGTGGGTCGCGCTCCAAGAGGCCGGCGAGCCTGCGGTCGGCGTCCACGCACATGGTCCTGAACTTCAGGCATTTGAAGCGCCTGCCTGCGGACGTAATCCGCGAGTGCCCGTAAAAAACGGGGCCGCCGTCCTCGATCCTGATGAGAAGTGAGATCAGGAAATAAAAGGGCAGTGAGAATAGAATGACGGCAAGGGAGAAACCTATATCGAAGTACCGCTTGCCCCTGACGGATGGATTGAAGCTCAGGACGATGTTGTCGCCCAATCTTTGCATCTCGGCGTTGAAGATCTTATAAGTGTAGAAGTTAGGCACAAGGAAGATTTCGCAGCCAAGGGTCCTGCACGTCTGGAGTATGTAAAACGTCTTGCTCTGCTCATGTAATGGAAGCGCGATGTATACGAGGTCGACCCTATTTCTGCCAAGGTAGCCCGGAAGGTCGCGAATCCTGCCCAGTATGTGAATGTTTCCGTTATTTCCGTTGGATTCAGGATGCCGGTCGTCGAAGAAGCCGCGAACGCTTATGCCAAGCCAGGGAGTGTGAAGTAACGTTTCTGCTATTCGCTTTCCAAGATCTTCGTACCCGACGATGACCGCGCTTTTCACATCCTTGCCCCTCGGCGTAATAGACCTAAGAATGCGCCGCACGAACACGTGTGCGATGATAAGCAGCAAAGGCGCCGAGATGAACCAGGAATAAAGCGAAACTCGTGAGTACCGGTGGGATATCCCAAGTGAGAACAGCGCAAAAACGGCGACTGAAACGATTACCGCCCATGCTCGAAGTATGAGGACGGCCTCTTTCAGCAAGTCGTTGCTTCTCTTTGACCTGTAGACCTCGTATGAGCGGAACACGAGGAGGGAGAGAATGAAAGCCGAGGAGGCCAGGTAGGTATAGTATCGGGTCCAGTCTCTCTGATATATAAAAACCGCAAGGAGGAGTGCTGCTGTAGCAATCGCAGAGTCAACGAAGTACAAGAGCCTTTTGAGCGACGAGCTTCTTTCCCGCATCCAGATGGGGACATCCATGGCCAATCACCCTCCGCCTCGTTTCAGTGAATCGCCTCAGTTTTCGGTCAGTTAACGCTGCCAGCCAGCCGCCGGTTTTGAATTTGGCCTGTGGTCGAGCGCAACTCCGGTGTGGGCAGGCGCTCCCAACCGGCAGACCGGCGGAAACGCTCCATCTGTTGCAGATGTGTGGATCATCCTGCCAGGATTCCTTCGAACCTGGTGGCTATCCTATCTACATCGAACTTACTTTCAGCGTATTTGCGTCCGTTTTCGCCCATCGTTGCGCGGATATCCGGACTATGGAACAGCTCTCTGGCGGCGACTAAGAAGGCCTCGGTATCCGAGGGGTGCACAACAATGCCAGCCCGCGCCTCCATCACCGTACGTGCGGCAAGATTTTCGGCTGGCACGGCCAGGAGCAGCGGCCGGCCGCCGCAAAGATAGGTCAGGACCTTCGATGGGACCGCAAAAGCTCCCGCATCAGGTTCCAACAGCGCAATCAAGACATCAGCGGAGGCAAGAACTGAGGGCATTTCACCGAACGGCTGAAATGGTAATATAATCAAGTTGTCGAGGCGGTGGCGCTCTTTTTGCTCCTGTAGAAACTCGGCGCCAAGTCCTTCCGTGACCACGACCACCCTCACATCTGTTTCGGTTGCCATGGCTCTTGCCAACTCCACAAGCATGCCAGGATTGTGTTTCATACCGAGTGTGCCGGTGTAGACAAAGCAGAATTTGTCATGAATGCGATGCTTTCGGCTCCATGAGTTCGATTTGGGAAGGCACGGGATATCGCCCATGGGCGCCCAGTTATGCACCACGTGTATCTTCTCGGCAGCAACCCCCGCGTTTGATACGATGGGAATGAAATCTTCAGTAATGGCAATAACTGCGTCACTTTTACGCAAAAGGCATCGTTCGAGACCTATATAAAGCCAGCCGACAGGTTTTCCGACCAGGGGGATTTTTTTTTCGACATTGTTTCTGATGCCGACCCCGAGCAGGTCCTGAAGCCAGAAAATGAACCTGGCCCCGCTCTTCCGGCATTCCTTCAAGAGCGCCGCCTGGACCCCCAGTGGGGTGTTGGCCGATATCACAACCTCAGGATTGAAAGCCCTGGCAGTTTCACGGAGCATCCTGCCAAGGTTCCGCTCCTGGAGCGCCCTGGAGAACAGGCCGTATTTATTGAAGGGCTTGCCGAGGTCGATGGCTTGGATCCGAAGTCCGGGCGGATCCTGCGGCAGGCGGGCCAACTCCCCTCGCGGGCCCTGAAGCTTTCCGCAATAGGTATGCAGAACATGATGGCCTCTTGCCGCCAGCGCGCGGCTAAGCTGGGTCGGGAAGGGATGCCCCGCGTGGTCGTTTACAAGAATTTTAAGATGCTTCGGCATGAGTGGAAAAAAGGTATCGACTTAAACGAGTTTGGGATGGTCGGGATGAACGGGCAGGCTCATTGGCCTGCCTCAAACACGAAGTCTCCTTGAATGGCCCTTCCGTTCATATCGTAGAATAGGTTGTGAATGCCCTTTAGACAAAAATCCCTATCCCTTAGCCAGGCTATTACCTCGTCGGCAAGCGCCTGGCCGCCGTAGAGCTCCACAAAGGAGCATTCCACATAAATCCAGGCAAAGCCGCCTAAAAGATCTTCACATCCACGCAGAACCTCCAGCTCATAGCCCTGAACATCGAGCTTGAGCAGTGCAGGCGGGCGTATTTCATCGCCGGAAAGGCGATCGGCCAGTCTTACGACCTTTATTTGCGCAGTACCACACTCGGCGGCGCCAGGAAAAAGGGAGGTCTGGAGGGCCATAGGAAGCAACGAAGAGGAGTCGTCATCAGCCGCGACATGGATGTCCGCCACTCCGCTCTTTGGACCGACCGCCTTCTCGTGTAATGTGACCATGGGATCTCGCGCGAACACTCTGCGGAAGATTGCCGCAGGACCGGGAAGCGGCTCGAATGAGGCTATGCGGGCTTCAGGGGCATACTCTCTGGCGGCGAGCGCAAACTGGCCCCGGTTGGCGCCTATATCTACGACGGCGGCGAGGTCGCATGAAAGCACGGGACGATGCTCAACACCGGCCAAAACACCATAGCGGAGCAAGGCACGGGCAAGACGACGCGACTGCAACACCTTGGCCAGTTTGTTGACGCGAAGGAGATGAAGCTGGAAGCTCATTAATTCGATCTCTCGTGCCCCGGATTACCCTGGGGCGCCAGAGGTCTACGGCGGTGCGATGGTTTAGACCGCGCAGGCCTCAGGGCGCAGTGGAATCGGCTCTCCTTCCAGGATGGCCTTGTAAACGGTGATCATCTTCCTTGCGGCCGCATCCCACGTGTAATTTGTCAAAATGAAATCTCTCCCGCGTTTGCCCATGCGCGCCCGCTCCTCGGCCGGCAGACGCAGGATGGAGTCGATTGCATCAACAATGGCTTCTTGATCAACCGGCACATATCGTCCACATGAGTATTTTTCAAGCTCATCCCATGGCGTGGCGTGGGTGGTCACAACCGGTGTCTCGCACATCAGCGCTTCAGCGACGACATTTCCAAAATTTTCAGAATAGGAGGGAAGTGCAAAAACATCGGCCCGCCTGTAAAGTGCAAGCTTAGCCTCTCCTACGACATTGCCGGTGAACAAAATATCCCCTGAATATGGAGATGCAACTGCCAACTCACGGACGAATCGCTCATAGCTCAGATAATCCGGGCCGGCAACCACAAGCAGCGCATCGGGGTGCTTCCTCATAATTGTCTGCCAGGCGGGGATCAGGATATCCAGACCTTTCTGCGGGCTCAGTCGGGAAAGAAATAGCACGACCTTTCGATCTTTTAGGACGGGCCAACGCTGCTCCGCGAGATCGGCTTCGGGAAGACTTGAGAATTCGGGGGGATGAATCCCGTTCGGAATAATGGTAAAGGGCCCTCGTATGCCCATGGAAAGACAGGCATCCATTTCGTGCTGGGCCGTCACATGGACGCATGTTGCCCCGTCGAGGTCCGCCTTGACGTAAAGCTTAAAACCGAGCAACTTCTTCGTTCTTTTGATGCGCATCATCCATGGATCGAGCCCATTGCGGCAGGCTACAATATGTGGTTTACCCGCACGCTTTGCCGCTCTTGCCGCAACAGTCACAGGATGAGTATAAATCCCGTTGACGTGGACAATGTCGCTATCAGCCATCAGGTCCTCTATGACCCTCCTGGCGGTCAGCGAAAAGCAGCTTCGTTCGCTGAAGAGATGCGTGAACGGATGGATTCGCAAGCTGTCCTCTTCGACGGCGGCAAATGCTTCAGGGGAAAGCCTCGATCCCTTTGTAGCGTCGCTGGTGACCACAGCAACGTCGATCCCGGCTCTGGCCAGCGCCCTCGAGAGGCCGAAGCTTGACTCGCAAACGCCGCCGAAGCCTGTGGATGGAGGATAATGTGTCGCTATGAATGTGCAGCGCATGGTTTCAATCCCCGCGGGTCGTCCTTTCCAGGTGGCGCCTCTCCTTTATTTTGGCCGATATCATGATCTCGTATGCAAGGTAAAGGGAGCAGTAGGTCCAGCCCGCGGGGCCGTCGAGTATGCCGCCCTTGATTACAAGCTGGTGCAGGAACCGCAACAAAGGCCGGCATGGCAAATAATATGACAGGGTTCTCATAGCCTGGCGGCACTTGTGGCTGTCATGCCCGAAGAGGCGCCGAATGGCGTCCAGCGCCGATAGACGCCCAGACAGGAAGGAGCCGCACTCGGCGCTCGAGTTTCGATTGTGCTTTTCAAACCAATAAGCCAGGCCCTTCGAGAAACTGTAATGTATATATGGCTCCTTTATATATCCGGCATCGCCGTCAACCGTCCAGGTTTCTCCGTGTCCGGTTGCGGCGTCCACATATCGTGCTTTCCCGTATCGGATTATGCGCGGGTGCCAGACCGGGAAGTTCGAGCTACGCTTCACCCAATTCCCGAAGAGCATTACCTTATAGCATACGTAAAATGCATTGCACCTGGTGGCGGAAAGGGTGTTGCAGATCTCTTCGCGCATCGCCTGCGTTACGATCTCGTCCGCGTCGACGAAGACGACCCATTCGGTGTTGATGCCCGTATTATCCAGGCACCAATTTCTCTGTGCTGCAAAGCCTGGCCAGGGATGAGAATATACGTCACACCCGAAGTTTTTCGCGTATTCGATGGTCCTGTCGGTGCTTCCGGAATCCACAATCACCAATCGGTCCGCCCAACGGAGATGCTCCAGGCATTCCTTGATATTGCCTTCCTCGTTACAGGTCAGAATGACCGCCGTAATGCCAGTCTGTTTCATCGTCTCAGCTTTTCACCTCTCCGCGTAACAGTGACCAGGAAAGCATCTGATCTCGGCGCTGGCCCGCAAGCTGAGAAAATTATCCGTTTCTAGCTCCAGATCGCCGCCTTCGCGCGTAGGCATTGATGTATAGGCCTCGGCCGATTGCGCTGGCCGCGAGACATACCGGTACCTGCGCATACCTGGTTACAGTTTCCATTATTCTGGCACCGCCCCTTAGCGGCAGTCGGCGTGAGATCACGTCGGGACGCACCCTCGTGACCTGATGCGTATGCACAACCTCGAAATCAAGCCTCCGCAGGAGCATTCGCAACCCCTTGTCCGTAAAGTAGTTGACGTGTTCCGGAACCCATAGGCACCCGTTATCACGAGTGCCCAAAATCTTTACCGCCGCTGAATTGAAATTGGGGACAGCGATGACAAGCGCACCTCCTGGGGCGAGCATATCATGGATTCGCCGTATTTGCATGGCCGGCTCCAGCATGTGCTCCAACACTTGAGACAGCACCACAATTCCGAATTGGCCATCCGGACTATATTTTTCAAAGAGCGTCACCTGCGGTCTAAACCCATTCATGGCCTCAAAGACTACATTTTCGTATTCGCCAGGATTGATGCTGGTTACGCTCAGTCCTTGGCGCAGCATTTCACGCGTGACAAACCCGTATCCCGCTCCCACATCAAGAGACCGCCAGCTCTGGCTCTTATTCATAGAGCAGGCCATGCTGACCATACGATGGGCATCCACTGAACTGTTGGGAAACCGACGCTCGCTTTCCAATACGTCAGCCACATGCGCCGGTCCGGTCAGGCCGTGACCAGAGCACCGATAGATTCTCTCCAGGCATGCGATGCTTGGAGGCGGGTTTAAGAAACCTGTTCCGCAGTCTGCGCACTTAAAGATGCTAAATCGGCATGCCTGCCTATCGCTGAGGACGCGCGACTTTGTCCCCCAGTACGACACCCTGCAGCCGCCGCATGCCACGCAGCGCTCAACGCTTGCGCCAAATTGTAACTCGTCCCTATTATCACACATCGCCACTCCGTCGAAGTCAGGTATAAGGAATTTACACGGCCTGCGAGCATTGCCATGCCGTTCCCCGCGATCTTTCGTATTTCAATCGTCGTTCTTCCCCTTCTGCGCAAATGGTACGCCAGGCTGCCGCGTGGGGCCTGAGGTCCGGCACGGCATCGGTGACAGCCGGCACCTATGCAGGCCCAAGCGAATAAACCCGCTCTCGTTTTGGACCGGCGCAAAGAGGGATCAGGATTCAGGACGCCCAAGACCCGATAAGAGGCCTTAAGGTAAGTTTTCCGGCCGATGGGCCCCCTGCAACGTTAACGGCTCGGTTTGCCGGAGGCCGCAGGGAGTTTGCAGTCGACAGATACGATGTAGCGCTCTATATCGGACCGCTGATGGATGCCAGACAGGGCTGCTATCTCCTTCATGAAATGCTTCGACTTAGACAGCACCATTCAAACCTTTCTGAGATCGTATTGCCAATATTTTTCCGGTAAGTCCCGGATAGGACGGGCTACGCCAGCAACGGGTGTCACAAGATCGCCCCCGAGGACAGAATACGTGACGAAGAAAATTCACGCAGCGCAACCATTGACTGCCGCGGGTACCGGGTATAAATGTCTCGGTCGATAAGCGGGCAAGCTCTATGCCACCCGCCCCGGCGAGTAACCTTGTTCTAAGTCAAACGGCTTTGAATCAGATCGGA
>JAJYTC010000142.1 GCA_021793275.1 Deltaproteobacteria bacterium
TGAGCGGAAACGACCACTGTGAAGGAGGCCTCACGACCGGGGAATCTCTCCACGTCGCGCACCGGCTGGTTCAAGACGGGATCGACTGCATCGAAGTGAGTGCGGGCAGCAGGGCGTCCGCCGACGGCATGATCCCGTCGCGCACGAATATAGCGCGGGAAGAAGACGAAGGATATCTTGCCGAACTTGCCGGCCTTTTCAAAGAGAAAGTCTCGGTGCCGGTTGTCGCCGTGGGCGGGATACGCTCCCTGCCGGTGATATCGAGAATTCTCGAAGGCGGCCTGGCTGACTATGTCGCTTTAAGCCGCCCCCTCATCCGGGAGCCTGACCTTATCAACCGATGGAAAAGCGGCAGCGTCGAAAAATCGAAGTGCGTTTCCTGCAACGGCTGCTATGACACGGGCTATCAAGGCCTGGGCATATCCTGCAAGATTGAAAGAAAGGAAAAAGAGCGCAGCGGCCGCACGTAAATCGCAATGGGCCGGGCGCAACCCTTTTCCACGCGCTCACTCAGTTTCAGGAGCGCGCTTGCACGAAGATTTCTCGTGGGCAGAAAATTAAAAAGCCAACCAGTGGGGCAGACCGGTCGGCTTCGAGGAGGAAAGAGTTGGTTTTCGTTTATTAGTAAAAGCAACTTTGATGCCAGATAGGCCCGTAGTTAATTTAAATCTGTATATACGCATACTTATACAGCGATCGCTATAGATTGTCGCGAATATAATCCAGCCAAAATCGAGACATTTATCGGCAAAGTGCGCCATTATCGCGCCATCTGTATGGCTGTTTTAATGGCGCAAATCCCGTGAGGGGCGGGCGGGACCCGGGAGGAAGAGCGGCGTGAAAAGTTGAATTGCCCGGCCTGGAGCGATCGAATATACTATTTGAAAATTCTATCTGGCCCGGGAGAAAGCGATGAATCTGGATTTTGTGTGCAGTCTTGCGGCGGAAGCGGGAAGGGCTGTTTTCGATGTCGGCGAAGGGGCGTTGAGCGGGGCAACAGAGGATCTCTCATCCTTTGATCTCGCATCGGCTCGGGCTCACCGGATTATCTCGGAGGGGCTTCGGTCCTGCTGCCCGGACATTCCCGTGTTCTCGAAAGAAGATAAAGATGCGCCCGGCTCGGCCGGTGTGGATTTGCCCCGATTCTGGCTCGTTGACCCGCTTGACGGCCCCGGTGAGGGCAAAAGAGCCGATAGCGAGTTCACGGTCAATATTGCATTGGTCGAAGGGGGCACACCGGTTTTGGGAGCGGTTTACGTTCCGGTCCGGGAGACCCTCTATTTTGCGGCCAGGGGCGAGGGGTGCTGGAAAGTAAAAGACGGCGCGCGGCAGCGGCTCACGGTGAGCGCTCCATCCGCGGGGGCGCCGACACGCGTGGTGGTCAACCGTTCGCATATATCGCCCGATACCGTGTTGCTCATCGATCTGCTGCCCAGCAGTGTGACTGTGGGCAGGGACAGTGCGCTCAAATTCTGTGCGATAGCCGAGGCAGAGGCTGATTTCTATCCTCAACTGGATGCCACGCGCGAATGGGAGACGGCCGCCGGCCAGATCATAGTGACCGAAGCCGGGGGGATAATGACGGATTTGGAAGGTAAACCCTTCACATATAACAAAGCCGGTCTGGTAAACGGTCCGTTCCTCGTGGCCCCGAGCGTCGCCTGGTTGAAAGAGATGGACCTTCTCGATTGCCGCAAAAGGCTTGCCGACTGGAAATTTGACTATTGCGCCATGTCATGCAGGTGAGAAGGCTTAGGGGGAGTTCTCCGATGCGGTGCCCTGGTTTAGGAGCGGTATTTTCTTGCCAACGTGCCCTCGAATGCTCTATTTTCCCGGTGCGCAACCGTCGGGTTGTATTCTTTTTACCGCTTCAGTGCCGCAGGGAGCTGAATTTCGATGATATATCTCAAAATCATAATTCTGGCGATCCTTCAGGGGGCGTGCGAACTTTTGCCCGTATCGAGCTCCGCACATGTGATCATCGCCGAAGAACTTATGGGTATAAATCCCGTCACTCCCGCCATGACTCTTTTGCTCGTCATGCTTCACACGGGGACCATGTTCGCCGTGATACTATATTTCCGCCGAGCCTGGAAAGAGAGCTATTTTAAATCCCGCGAGACTTTCCGCAGCTTTGCATTCCTTGTTGTGGTCGCAACCTTTGTAACCGGAACTATTGGCCTGGTGCTCAAAGAAATTATTGAAAAGGTTTTCCTGCGAGGCACACCCCATGCGCAAGTGGAGATGATATTCGGAAATCTTGGTCTTATCGGGATCTCGCTTGCGGTGGTGGGCATTTTGATAATCTTTTCGGGCCGCAGGGAAAAAGGCCTCCGGCTGCAAAGCGACGTAGGGCTTAGGGAGTCTGCGTGGATCGGGGCCGTGCAGGCGCTCTGCCTGCCCTTCAGGGGGTTTTCCCGCTCCGGCGCCACTATTTCAACGGGCCTTTTGGCCGGCGTCACGAAAAGGCAAGCCGAAGAATTCAGCTTCGCGCTGGTAGTCGTGCTTACCCCTCCGGTAGTAATAAGAGAGGTGTATCGGCTGCTCGAAGCACACAGCTCGGCGTCCCTGGGGGCTTCGGGCATCTTTGACCTTTTTCTTCCGGGCCTTTTTGGAATGATTGCCAGCTTTCTGGCAGGACTTCTGGCGCTAAGATGGCTGTCAAACTGGCTCGAGGGCGGCAGGTGGAAGTATTTCGGCTATTGGTGCCTCACAATGTCAGCCGTCTCGCTTTATCTATATCATACCGGCTTTTAACTGTCCTGCTACCTGCTGGTGGGAAGTATTTTCCCATCAGGACCCCTCGGTACTGCTCTTGGAGGTATTCTGGCAAGGGACGGCTTGTGGGAAGCCGGCAAAGAAACTGCGGCCGTTTTATTCTGCTTTTTCGGAGCCTTTTCGCCGGGCCTGCCGCTTATTTCGGAGCTGAGGGCGGATTCCTGCCCCTTCGCATTGTAGGCCGACACCGCAAAAAAATAAGTCTTTCCCTTCTCAAGGCCTGTGATTGCGACCTTGGTCGCAAATCTGCCTTTAACCTGGACCACGTGTGTATATTTACCGGATTTTAGCCCGTAATGGACCCTGTAGCCAACGACAGACCGGCTCGGACTGGGGTCCCATGCCAGGCGTATCGTTGCCGCCCGGGCGGGCAGGCTCATGCACAGAACCAGAATGGATGCGGCCAGAAGTTTTAGCTTCATTTTTGCTTCCTTTTCTCGTAAGGACCAGTCTAGCCGAAGGGTGGACGTGGAGCAAGCCGATATATGCAGCCCAGGCGCGGTCGCTTCCGCTGGGGATACTAAGTAACAAGCAAAGCCCGGGACGTCAAGAGTTGGCCGGCCCTCATTAAAAATCCAACGCGCCGGGCGCGGGCCTGGACCAGGCGGTCGCCGCCGTCGATGTTTAGGTCTTAAGAAAACATGCCCCCGGAATGGGTGGTTCTGAATCGTCGGAATACGCAGCCCGGCCTGTAGACGCTTAAGGGATACGCTTACACTTCAGATTTGCTGCGTAGTTACCGTTTCCGCGTGAAGTCGGCCGTTAACCCGTTTTCTGGCTGCCTGCATCCGCCTCCAGAATTCTCCATTCATCGGGTCATCGAGCATCTGCCCGGTTATCGGGGTCTCATGGGTATTTTCTCCTAAGGCCCGCAGCCGGCTTTGTCGAAGCTTGCTGCCAAAGTCTTGCCCCTCGTTTTCCCCTGCCGCTCCGGCGGATCGTGAGCCGCGCGGCCCCTTCGATTTTTGGAGATTTTCCACAGAAGCGTTTTTTTGGAGCTTCCTTTTCAACCCTGAGATTCTTTTCTCTATCGAATCCATGCCCTGAACCTTCCGGTTTACGTTCGCCTCTTCGACCATTCCCTCAAATCGCCCGACCAGGCGCAAACGCATCTTTTCCCCAGTCTTTTTCGCCTGTAGAAAATGTGGCCGCCGTTTAAAAGATGTCCCCTGTATCCTCGTATGGACCGCTCGGAAACTCCCAGAAACTGTGCAATTTGTTTCCACCCGATCAGTAGATCGCTTCCCTCCATAGCTTGTCCTCCCTCTGAGTCTGTTTCGGGTTGTTTTTCCTCCCCCGGTTTTTGCATAATTTGCCGCGCCTATGCGCCCCCACGGCGACTTCCCATTCCCTGCGAGCCTGCTCGCAAGATTTCTCCTCTGTTGCTTTTCAAACCCTCCTGAAGGACCAATTCTTCATGCAGAATCCGACAATTTTTCAGCTTTTTACTACTTCGTTTTTTGTTGCAAATCTTACCGATACCATTTATAACTCCTTTCATGTCCCTTCACGGGACATGGTGAGCATGGGTCTCTATCTTTCCTTTTCCCGGTTTTGCCGATGAGTGAGAGGTGATTTCAGGTGGGAAAATATACTTCACTGCACGAAGCGATGTCAATTCAAAAATGGAAGCATGAGGGGGAAAAATCTGTCTATTCCCGGAGGATGAAACGGGCCCGCGAAATTGCCGCCGAGGCCGGGGGACTGACAAAGCTAAGCCAGGTGATGTTTGCAAAAATGCTCGGCGTGCACCCGAGCGTTATCAGCCATATCGAGGCCGGCACCACGCGGATTCAGCCCGAGATGGCCAGGATCATCGAAAGGCAAATCGGCATCAGGCAGGCGTGGCTGCTTGCGGGCGATGGTCCGATCAAGGTGGACGAATCGGTTTCCGGGAACCTGGAGTCGCAGCGGCCGGCGCCGCGCCCCTCCGACTTTTCGCCTGTAAAAGGGGTGAAATCGGTTCTGGGAAGCGGTACGGGGCGACTGATCGAGGATGAGCTGAGCGAGGATATCTGTTGGTTTCGCACGGACTGGCTGTTGCGCAAAGGTCGCATCCCCTGCATGCGCCTTGCCCGGGTGAGCGGCGATTCGATGTTTCCAACCCTTGTAGACGGAGACCTGGTGCTCTTCGACACCTCCAAGACCGAACCCCTGGACGGCAAGATCATGGTGGTCGGCATCGACGATCTGCTCTACATAAAGCGGTTGCGGGTTTCCCCCGAGGGCTTTTTTTTAGTAAGCGACAACCGGGCGGTCTATGAGCCGTGGCGCATAAATCTTGACACTGCAAGGTTTTTGGGGCTGGTTCTCTGGCACTGCGGAGAACTCTAGCCGCCCGCCTTCCCGCCTTTTCCTGTCGGTATCCGCCCTGTGGCAACGGGCGGCTGTCCGGAATTTCCGACGCACTTCATTTTTTTCGTTGACAGCACTTCAGATAATGAAGTATGCTTCGCGAAACGATCATCTCCGCTCCTCGAGCGCGCTTTACTTTAATTCCTGAAGTCAGGAAAAGGGAGAAAAGCCAATGCCGTATCTTGCTTCGAGCGGCCTTGAATCCTTGATCCGGGAAGGCGCTGAGCTCAAGCGTGAAATCGAGGCCAAAACCACGAGGCTTCGCAGTATAAACCTGCTTCTGGCCGAAAACGCTCCTTTTAAAAGCGGCCAGAAAACCGCCTGCCTCATCGGAGGAGGCTACAAGGTCAGGATCAGGCTGCACGAGAACCTCACCTGGGACCAGGAAAAGATCGCAGCTTTTCGCAAGTACCTGCCGGCTGAAAAGTTTTTCGAACTTTTCAAAATGATTTATGAACCGACCTCCAAAAAGGCGATCGAGGGTTTTATCGCTCATGCGGATAAGGATCTTTCTGATGGTCTCAAATGGTGTATGAGTGTCAAACCGGGCGCACCGCAACTCACCTATGAGAAACTGGGTTGAGGGGAGTTATCGCATGGCTGTGTTGAATCTCGATCTTGCCGGCTACGACCCTGAGGGTTGCGACCCGGCGCCAATCCCGCCTGGCGACTATGAAGTGCTGATAGTTGGTTCGCGCCTCAAGCAAAGCCTTACACTTGCGGGACTTGCGCCTGAAGCCGAAACATGCCCGGGAGTCGATCCTGCCGGAAGTCCCTCTCCTAGGCGGCTGAAAGTCGCCGAATTCGAATTTGTTGTCCTGGGGCCGGTCTGCAGGGGAGCGAAGCTGCGAGACAGCTTCACTCTAAGCGAGGACGCTTCGATGTGCAGAATGAAAACCCTTGCCGTTGCGGCCAGGTGTCCCAACCCGGATTTTATTGGCGACACAGAAGAACTGCACGGGCTGAGGTGCAGGGTCCGTGTGGAAAGGACAGGCGGTTTCCGGTCTCCCGGACGCAAGAATGTGATCTCCGGCTACATGCGTAGTGGCGTGCAGTTTCCACTTCGCGGGACCTTTTCCGGCGCCGCGCCTTTTGCTCGCCCCTCTTTTGGCGGGCGGTCGATTGCCGAACGGGTCGAAGCGGTCGGGCCTGAATCCTGCGGCCGTTCCTATCCATGGAAAGAGTGATGAAAGGCCTTCGGCTTTAGAAGCTTGCCGTTGTTTACTGGGCGACGTGCCTCATCGGGAAATATACGGGCGTTCCCAGTTCCTCCAGGGTAAAACTGTTGAAAATATGGTGGCCGTCGATGTCCAATACCCTCAAATCATCGGTTTGAGACAGATCGCCGCAGATGATTGAAAAGCGCGTTCCGTACATTTCCTTTACCCTGTTAACGGATAGCTCGTAGGCGATGTACTTGGTAATGCCTCTTGCGCCAAGCTTCTGTGCTAAAATGGGATTTTCGAGTGAATCGAAGGATGTAAGGATCAATATCGGACCGCTTCCTGTAAAGATCATCGCCGCTTTCATGGCGTCCTCCTTGTCTGCTGTCCTATTGATTCCGCCGGCCGCGCGTTTGCCTCCCGCTATTCACACGTCCAGCCGCCTCTTTGATCCAGCCTCCATGTGCGGGCAGGCGTGAGCGTATCGCTCCTTCCCAGCGCAGGAGACGACCGGCCGTACAGCATGAGTTTGCGGCCGTTGAGTTCTTGAGGAAAACCGTCGAAAATAGCCCCGTCCGCATTAATTTTGAAGTGGACCTGCTTCGATAGCCCTGCCGATCCGAACGAAATCGGGGGCACTATTCGCGAACCGACCATGGGAAGATACGATGACTCAAGCAGGTTTCCGTATTCATCAATCTTTGCCCACACCAGGTCACTCTCGACAACTTTTTGCGTAACGCTCACTTTCGAATAAACCGGCGGTCCCATTTCTTCGAAAGAAAAACTGCTGAAAACGTGATGGCCGTCGATGTCCATGATCCGCAGGTCATCTGTTTGTGACAGATCGCCCAGGATTGTTGAAAAACGAGCGCCGTAACGCTGCTGTACCAGTTCGACAGACACCTCGTGGGCAATGAATTTCGATATGCCTCTGGCTGCAAGTCTTTGAACGAACCCTGGTGAATCGAGTGATTTGAATGTGGTAAGGACAAGTATGGGCCCGCTTCCGGCAAAAATTAACGCTGCTATCATCAAAGTATCTCCTTTCTGCACAGAAATCGTGCTTTTCAAGGCCAAGTGAGTGCGACGCGCCGCACGGCAAGCCTGCGCCGCCAAACCTGCATGCAGCCGTTAAGTGCGGCCTGCGAGCTTTTCCGAGTGCCGCACGCACACCTCCTTTCACGGAGCGCGAAACCAACCTGCGCAATATAGTTTAAGCAAACCTCGTTCCGCTCTTCTCCGTTCGTTTGCCATGCAGGCTTTACAGAAAATGAAAGGGACTGCGGATGGGGCCCCCTGGGGCCTTATGAACACTTTTGGCGACATCGGACTGTAACTGGAAAGTTTCAAAAGTATTGGAAATGTCCGAGAATTGCGAATCAGCGGGTTTTCGTAGGAGCGGCTTCCAGCCGCGACAGGCTAGCCTGTAAGCCCGGTAGATTTTAAAAGGAGGCGGTCTTGATGCCTGTCCGATTTTACCCGGGCCGAGCCATCGAACACCAGCCTGTCCGAATGCCAGGCGAGTAGCGTCGATCGGTGTCCCACGCTTACGACCGCAGAATTCGGCAGATACTTTCGGAGAAGTTCATACAGGGAAGCCTCGGATTGTTCATCTACCGACGCCGTTGCCTCATCGAGGAATAGGAAGTCCGGTTTAACGAGCAGGATCTTCGAGAACGCGAGGCGCTGTTGTTCCCCCGGTGAAAGCGCATGAGACCATTCTTCCTCATTTTGCAAAGACGCGGCAAGGTAAGCAAGCCCGCATTGTTCGAGCACTCCTTCGAGGTCCTCCTGCCGATAGCCGTTTGAATGCGGGTAAGACAGGGCGTTGCTGAGAGTGCCTAACGGCAGATAGGGTTTTTGAGGTAAAAACATCATCGTAGAGGATTCCGGTAAGGTGATTGTGCCCCTGCAAAAAGGCCAGATGCCGGCCAGCGCCCTGATCAAAGTACTTTTGCCGCAACCGGGCGGTCCGGTGATAAGAAGACGGGTTGCCTGTTCAATATTGAGATCGAGATCGCGGATCAGGGTTTCCCCGTTGGGGAGATAAACGCTCATGGAATTGATCTTTATCGCCTTTTCGGAAGTAAAAATATGTTGGGCCTCCGGTAGCAATTCGGAACCTTCAAGCCTGTCCATCGTTCGGGAAAAGCCTACCAGACGGTTAATCACGGCATGCCATTTGGCAATTGTCGTATAGCTGCTGACCAGGTAGGAAAGAGCGCCCTGGACCGCTGCAAATGCATCTACGGTCTGCATGAGTCCCCCCAGGTGCATTTGACCGGAAAAAAAACGAGGGGCTGCCATCAGTAAGGGAAAGATGATTGCCGCCTGATTGTAGGAATTCGTCACCCAGGAGAGCCGTTTTTGCCGCTTCATGATTTTCCAGAAATTGTCCAGCAACCGCTTGAAACGATGCTGCAGATGCGTCCGTTCCTCCTGTTCGCCGCGATAGAGCGCGATCGGCTCGCTGTTCTCCCGCACCCTGACCATACTGAAGCGGAAATCGGCCTCGAACCTCTGTTGATCGAAATTGAGGCGCACAAGGGGATTTCCGACCCGGATGGTCAGCCAGGTTCCAATAATCGAATAGATCAGCGCGGCCCAAACCATGTAGCCGGGAATCGTGACGGTTGTGTTGGCGCCGATTGGAATGGGGAGCGATCCGGACAGCATCCACAGAATGCCGAGGAAGGAAATAAGAGACACCACCGAACTAAGCAGGTTCGTCCCGAGGCTGATCGTCTGTTCGGTATAGGTATTGAGGTCTTCGCTTATTCGCTGATCGGGGTTGTCGGTTGCCGCACCGTCGAAGTGCATTCGATAATAGGTTGTGCGGTCGAGCCAATCTTTCAGGTACTTGTTCGTAAGCCAGTTTCTCCAGCGGATTTGCAGCATCTGGCTGAGATAGAGCGCGTAGACGGCCTGCGCGATGTAAGCGCCGGCAAGCAGGCAAAATCGCAGGATTTCGGGACCGAACCGCGCCTTATTGACACTTTGGAGAACATCGTAGAAATCTTTTATCCATAAATTTATCTCCACCAGAACAAAGACCATCCCGATGTTCATTACCACTATCGCGAAAAGCAGCCCCAGCGCCTTCCATTTTTCCTCCGACTTCCAGTAAGGAACGGCAAGTTTTCGGAAAGACTCCATCAATTCGGACATTATCGCAAATCCCCCTTTGCGAACTGCCTCTCGAACGCCGAAAGTTTTCCAGGGGTTTTACCGTGGTCTGTTCCCTGGCGATTCGGATTCAAGTGGTTGCTCTTTCGGACCCGTGTGGTCCGAAATGGAAACACAAAACCCACCATTATAGGATGATGGTGGGCGGGAAGGGTTCTGTCAACCAGAGAGCCGATAGCAAATGAGAGAAGATGGCAGAGACTGCCCCAGCAGCGCTTTTTTTGCGGGGGCGGCGAAAGGGCCTCTTTATCGCGAAAGGCCCGGCAAGTTTTTCCTGCGCCTTCTCATTACCGCTATGGGCTTGAGGGGAAACGCTTCAGGACGCGACAAGGATTGTCACAAAACACTCCCCCCATCAATCTTAAGATTTTTTGAGGGGTAATATCAAGCGAAGAGGAAAAAAACTGCACCGGAAGTCAAACGGTGAGTGCAGTAAAGGGCGGAAGGCTTCGGGGAGGGGCAGAGTGGGGGCTTTAATGCGGTGAGAGTGCAAGCCGCACCGGGCAGATGACGGTGGTGCTTCACAAAAACATTTTAGGTGACAAGCTCGCGGAGATCATCGCCGGGACCTGGAGCTTTTTGTCACCGGCAGTGCCGCCTCTTTGTTTATGCGTTTTGTCTGGATAGCGGCCTACACTTTGTTTGCCCGGGTAAGTTCGGCTTAGACGAGATTGTGCTTGCGGTTAAGGAAGAGGATTCCTGCCTTGCCGGCATAATTGTTGAGCCTTGTTTCCGCTAAGCCGCCAAGGCCGGAATTGCCGGATGAGTGTATCGATCACTTTTTTGGATACGGCCGGAGCGGGCGAAATAAACGAAATAGAGAAAACCGCAGTGTCGCCCGGGAGTATCACACCCAAGTCCTTTGCGCATTATTTTTTCGACCTTGTCGCAGGCAGCCGGAGATCGGCTTGCTCACATACCCGGACGGCGGATTGAAATTATCCTTCGGCGCCGGAGCAGGCAAATATGCCGGATTTAGTTTTTCCGAGCCGTTTTCCATTGCTTGATTTCCCTCAGAGTGTTGCGTCTTACCGGTCTTGCGGAGGCATTATTACTTTTGTCAATGATTCGCCATCCATTCCGAAAACTTGTAAAGAATGGCAAACCCTATGGCGCATAGGAGCAACCACAACAATCGGGCCTTGGTCTTATCCCTGTCCATTATGCGGCCTGCCCAGCCACATTTTGCATTGCTGCAACCGAATCGAATGACGGGATAGACGCGGCTGAGGGCGCGTTCCAGGGGCGATCGATGAATCCTGTCCAGCTCGTAACCACACATCGGGCATTTTGGCATTTTCACACCCTGAAGAGTTTGGGATGAGGAGCGATACCAGGTTGTCGGGTGAGGTGCTCGACATTCAACCCGGCGGCCAATGGGAAGCGTCCGGCGCTTTATGACCGTTTTGAGCGTTTTACGGTTTACAAGGCCGTCGATCCTGCCGGTAGTGTGTGACTTAATGCCTTACCTTGTGTTGCGCTGCGTAAATTACATGATATCTAAAAAAACTCCTCTTCTGGATTCCGGCTTTGATCCCGGCCCAAAACCGCTACGGGGAGTGCCGGAATGACGAAATGTGGTAAAGGCCGGCTATATTGAAAGAAAGGTGACCGGAAATTGGTGATGCAGTAGTCGAAGCGATGGGTTTCACTGCGTTTCACCCCTCCTGCGCCCCATCCCCGACGTGGTTAACTGGATGGGTGGAGCGGGCTGCAATCCATCACTTCAATCTGGAAGGCAACTTCGTATCAGGTGAGGTCGATCAGGCCAAGCCGGGATGCTTGCACCAACGCTTGACTCCTGTTTACCACGTCAAGCTTGTGCATAATGTTATGCACGTGAAAATTTACCGTCCGCTCGCTTATGCCCAGAATGAGAGCAATATCGGCCGAGGTTTTACCCTGTTTAAGCCAGTTCATAACCTCATGCTCCCTGGGAGAAAGTTGCCTCCTGCCATCCCCTGATTGATGGCAGTCATTACCGTGGAAATGGGCTACCAGCACCTGTGCGACAAGCTGGTTTAAAGTTATTCCCATGCAGCTTGCATATTGTCGAAGCTCTTGAGTCACATCCGGTGGGAGCGTGACCGTGAGGGGAACTTCCGGATTTGGAACAGCAGTCTGCGCACCGTTGTTTCCAGCCTTGCGCAGGTAACGATATGCCTGGCTCCTGGAGATGCCAAAGCGGGCTACGAGTGTCGCAACGATCTCTGCCCGGGAATCGCATTCCTTGATCAATTCATGCATTACGTTAATGCAACGAGCATATCCAGACGAAGATGTCCTTGCCATCAGCAATTCCCGTTATTATGTAGAAAGATAATAGACCCACTACCCAAAACGGCATTTATCGCTATACGACGTAAGACATGAACCAGATCAGGAAAATTTGATGAACTCTTGTTGCAATTCAGTAAAAAAACCAAATTCTAATGAAAAAAAGAAACGCGAGCCCTGCTTTACCATTTGGATAAGATTCCGGTATGAGAGCCATGCGACAGACATGGTCTTCTCCCCACCGTTTTTACCGATGGCAGAAGAAAGATAGCGAAAAGGGCCCCTGCGTTTTCAGGGCTTCCATATACAGAGTCATAAAGGGGTAGATCACATTACCAGCTCCGCCGTTGCAATGCAAGCCAAAAATGCAGTGGCGATTCCGCTTTTCACAAAAGATCTGCCCGGGCCTTGGATGCTAAGCTTGTGATGATACGAGCAAAAGTAATAGATATATAAAACGGTGCGGCCCTGAGATCGTCATCGATGTGTCAAACCTTTAGACGGCTTGTCATGCCCCATCCGGACACCCGGGCCTTGGATGCTAAGCTTGTGATGATACCCGCTAACTTA
>JAJYTC010000143.1 GCA_021793275.1 Deltaproteobacteria bacterium
GCCCCGTTTGTCAACAAGTTTCACACGGATTTCGCTAAAGATTCATATAATATTTTAACCGCCGAGGCAATAAAATCAACCCCGGCCAAAGCTTTTTCACCCGGTGTCCCCGCTACCCGCCGGCGCGGCTTCTCAAAGGGATTCGATCTGCTCCCTTGAGCCCTGCGCCGGCGCAGTCCCCAGCCGCCGAGCTTATGCACTAGCGCCCTAAAATCCCCATCTAACCAATCTGCTTGGTCGCGGGGGGCCCTTGGCAATTTCCACTTGGCATTTGGCGAGCATCTTTTTTATCGAGGGCCCATACCCCAGTTCAGCGATCTCCGTGGGGTATTTTTTCTCCATCGAATCCAGCCGCCCCTTTGCGGCCGGGTAATGGCCGCTAAGATAAAATTGCTTGGCCATGGTGAATATGTGAACAGCGAGCCTTTTCTTGCATTCGATCAACTGCCTTCGAGCCTTGGCCGCATATTCGGACCCCGGGTAATTGGCGATAAGAGTATCGAAAATCTTGATGGCCTTCCTGGTCTCAGCGGGATCGCGGTCTGCGGCCGTAAACATGAGGAAATGACTCATCCCGGCCCGGTAAAGAACGTAGGGCGTATGCTTGCTGTTTGGATGAAGACGAGCGAATTCCTCGTAACTCATTCCCGCTTCTACGTACTTTTGCTCACCGAAATAGGCGTCGCCGAGTTTCAAGCTGGCAAGGGTTGCGTATTTGCTGTAGGGATATTCCTCTTTTAGCTTTTTAAAATCGTCCGCAGCGTCGGAGAAGTGGCGTTTGCCGAGATTGTCCATGCCCATGTGAATGAGCTGCTCGGCAGTCTTGTTGACGATAGGCGCTTTCTTCTTCTTAAAAATCTTGGACCATTTGACGTTTGCCAAATTAACGTCAGCGCATCCGCTCAGGGCCGTAAGGGTAAAGAGAACCAAAACCAGGGCCAGCGGACGAAAAAACGGTTTTAAACGATCAGACATAAGACCCATAGATATCCCGCCGTGTTTGCCCGAGGTCTGACAATCCATGCGAAAAGAATCGGAATAGCCTGCCCCGAGGCGAAAACGGGCGTCTAACCCACGACCTTACTGATGGCCGCAGCAATCTGAGATTTGGCAACCGCCCCGGTGATCTGATCGCTCACATTTCCGTCTTTGAAAATAATGAGAGTGGGGATGGCGCGAATTCCATATTTCCCGGGCACCTTGGGGTTATCGTCGACGTTGCACTTGACCACTTTCAGCTTGGACTGGTAATCGCCGGAAATTTCCTCGACAACAGGAGCGATGGCGCGGCAGGGACCGCACCACGGAGCCCAGAAATCTACCAGAACGGGTAAATCGGACTGAAGGACCTCCTGTTCGAAATTGCTGTCTGTGACTTCAATAATGTTGCCTGCCATCAGCGTGCTCCTCTTATGAATGTGGCGATAACGCTTCCGCTCGCGCCGGGAATCTCTCCCTCGATTATTGACCACTCTTATAAAACATTCGGTTCGGGATTGTCAATTTGCAATCGAAAATATGGCCGATGGGGATCGAGGGGGAAGCATTTGCCTGCTGGCTTCATGGCGCATGGCCGGGCCGCTTTTAGGATTAAGCCGATCCTAAAGATGGTCATTTAGCTTGTATTCGCACGGTCGGTTCGTTAAAATTCGGCCTCAAAACTCTGGGCTGCTCTCTTCAAATTCCGTCGCCATCCCGCCTCGGCGGGCCGGCACGGTGCATTTTTGGAAAAGCTGTGAAATTTTCGATTAACTGGAAATCCTTGCTGATTATTTTCCTGGCAGCCGTGGCTGCAGGTCCTTCTGTTTGCTTTGCGGCGGCCAAAAAGGCCGAGATCTCCCATATTAAAGTGGATAAGGCCGGCAAGGAGCTCAGGGTCAGTTTTCATCTCGTTAACTGCTTTAACTCCGACATGGAAGAGGCGATCCTCGACGGGGTTCCGACAACCTTCAGGATTCTGCTCTCAGTGCAAAAGTCCTCCCTGGTGCTCAACTCGACAATCGCCGATCTTACCCTTCTGCATACGATCAGATACAGCCGGCTAAACAATGAATTTCAGGTAACTTTGCCGGAGGCCCCGCAAAAGGCCTTCGTGACCAAAAGCTTTGCCCGGGCAATAAAATGGATGAGCACTGTGCGCAGGCTTCCCGTCATTCCGACGTGCCGGCTTAGCAAAGACCAGGCATATTATCTGAACGTGAAAGCCGAGCTTTCAAAAGTGGAATTACCCCTGATTTTTAGATACATTCTTTTTTGGGCCTCTCTTTGGGATTTCGAGACAGGATGGTACACCGTCGAATTTCTCTATTGACTCAGGCTACGAGCAATCCGAGTTCCCAATCGGTTGAAAGACGCCGTTTTTGGGAACGCATCGTGGTCTGTGTGGCCTTTGCCCTGATACTAACGCTCGGAATCGTGCAGGGATGGTTCTATAAACCTGTATTGCGGGCGCCGCTCATCAGCAATATTCTGCTTGTCGTCTTCATAAATCTCAACGTTTTGCTTCTTCTCTTGCTGGCCTATCTGGTCCTGCGCAACTTCATAAAGCTCATTTTCGAAAGAAAAAGAAACATACTCGGCTCCAGGCTCAAGACCCGATTGGTAGCCGGCTCGGTCGTTCTCACCCTGATTCCCGCGGTTCCCCTTTTCTGGTTTGCCAGCCAGTTCATTTTCTCGAGTCTGGACCAGTGGTTCAGCGCCAGGGTCCAGGATTCGCTGGAAAATTCCGTCCAGCTCGCTAGGGATTACGTCGAGCGCGAACGGACCGATTTTGTATCGGAGTGCCGCGCCCTGGTTCCCGAAGCCGCCAGGATGATAACCGAAGGCAAAGGCAATGATCATCTGGAGGACCTCGGGTTTTTTTTCGCCGCCAGGATCGATGCGGCCTACGTGTTCAATTCTTCCGGGGACCTCAGATGGAGCTTCACGCAGAATGCCGCTCAAAAAATCAACCCTGTGTGGCTAATGCGCAATTTTGCGACCCAAAGCGGCACGGCCTCCAGGATCGTCAATTTGCCCGGAGGTCAGAGCGCCATAGCCGCTCGTATTCCCCTTGGAAACCTGACAGGAGACCGCTCCGTTCTTATAGCCTTGAGGTTCCTTCCGAGGGAACTCACCCTGAGGCTCAAAGCAATTACCGCCGGCTATAACAGTTATCTTCAGCTCAAAATGCTTCACAAGCCCCTAAAGAAGAGTCATTTCATCACATTCTCGATCGTTACCATGCTTGCGATATTCTCCGCGGTCTGGTTCGGCTTCTACCTTGCCAAAAACCTTACCGGGCCTATTCAGAAGCTCCTGACGGCAACGCAAAGGATTGCGGAGGGCGACCTGGACGTGCGCCTCGATCCCGACAGGCAGGACGAAATCGGCATGCTCATGGCTTCGTTTAACAATATGATCGAGGACCTCAGCGAGGGCCGAAAAGAACTCGACAACGCCTATAACGCGCTTAAAAGAACAAATGTCGAACTCGAAGAGCGCCGGCGATACATGGAGGTTGTGCTCAAAAATATTGCGGCCGGGGTGGTAAGCGTCGATGCCAAAGGCATTATCACCACCGTTAACAATTCGGCCGAGCTTATTTTTGGACTCGACGCGGAGGAAGCGAGGGGCAAACATTATACCGGCTTTCTCGATCCATCCCAGATGGAGATAGTCAAAGCCTTTATTGCTTCCTACGGGGAGGGCCGCCATTCCTATCTCGAACGGTCCGCCCAGGTCAAAGTGGCCGGAGTGCCGATGTCGCTTTTCATAAAGGTATCGGTGCTCCACGACGAACAGGACCAGTTCATGGGTATAGTCGCGGTACTAGACGATTTCACCGAACTGGAAAAGGCCCAGCGGATGGCTGCATGGCGTGAGGTGGCCAGGCGCATCGCCCACGAGATCAAAAACCCTCTTACGCCTATTCAGCTCTCCGCCCAAAGATTGAGGCGCAAGTATCCTCGACTGGTCGAGGGAGACGGTTCGGTTTTCGACGAATGCACCCGTACGATAATTCAGCAGGTAGATCACATGAAGAGCCTGGTAAACGAGTTTTCCCGTTTCGCCAGGCTGCCCGGGGCGCGACTGCAGCCATGCAGCCTCCATGAGATAGTCGAGGAGGGACTGAGCCTCTACAGGCATAACTTCAGCAAGATTTTATTCAGTTTGCAAAAAGATGATAATATGCCCGATCTGCGGCTGGACCGCGATCAGTTCAGACAGGTGATCATCAACTTGCTCGAAAATGCCGTACATGCCATAGGCGGTGAAACAGGACAAATTTCCATCCGGCTCTCCTACGATGCAGCCCTGAAAATTGCAAGAATGGAGTGCGCGGATACCGGCCATGGGATTGCCCCGGAAAACAGGCCAAGGATTTTTGAACCCTACTATTCGACTAAAAACAAGGGTACAGGCCTGGGGCTCGCCATAGTATCGAGCATCATAGCCGATCATAACGGTTTTATCCGGGTACGCGGAAACCAGCCCCGAGGAACGGTGTTTACGGTGGAACTGCCCGGTTAGCGGGGAAGTCGATGAAGCAAAAAATACTGATCGTTGACGACGAGATAAGCATTCTTCAGTCACTTGGCGGACTCCTGGAGGACGAAGGCTATGAAGTGATTCAGGCGTGCTGTGGCGAAGAGGCGCTCGATAGGGCAAGGAAGGACCCGCCGGACCTGGTCCTGCTCGACATTTGGATGCCGGGAACCGACGGCATGGCCGTCCTTGACGAGGTCAAAAAGCTCTACCCGCTGCTTCCGGTTATCATCATTTCGGGCCACGGCACTATTGAGACTGCGGTGAAGGCCACCAGGATGGGAGCTTTCGATTTCATTGAAAAGCCACTGTCGATCGAGCGCATTCTGGTTTCCATTCAAAACGCAATAGAGTTTTCCCGCCTCGAAGAAGAAAACCGCCTGTTGCGCAATAAAGCCGACCGCAGAATGATCGGCGAAAGCCCCGCTATTCGTGCTCTGTGGGAGCAAATCCAACGCGCCGCCCCCACCAACGCTACCGTGCTGATTACCGGGGAGAATGGAACGGGCAAGGAACTGGCCGCCAAAATGATTCATCTTCTGAGCCGCCGCAACGCGCACCGGATTGTAGAAGTCAACTGCGCCGCAATTCCCGAGGAACTGATCGAAAGCGAGCTTTTCGGCCATGAGAAGGGCGCCTTCACCGGGGCGCTCGAAAGGCGCAAGGGAAAATTCGACCTGGCTAACGGGGGCACCCTTTTCCTCGATGAGATAGGCGATATGAGCAACCGGACCCAGGCCAAAATTTTGCGGATCATCCAGGAACAGGTGTTCGAGCGGGTCGGAGGCAGCCGCCCCATTGAGGTGGACGTGCGAATCGTTGCGGCAACCAATAAGGACCTCCAAAAAGAGATAGAGTTGGGCAGGTTCCGTCAGGATCTCTATTACCGGTTGAACGTGATCCCGATCTATGTGCCCCCTTTGCGGGAACGCATGGAGGACATGGAGTTGCTGGTCGAGCATTTCGCCGCCGAGATCGCAAGCGAGAGCGCGCTCGGCAAAAAAAAGATCGATCCGCAAATCTATCGAATACTCCAGACATATTCCTGGCCCGGCAACATTCGGGAGCTTAGAAATTTTATCGAAAGACTCATCATTATGACCCCCGGTAACCTCATAGGGCCGGAGGACCTGCCGGCGGATTTCAGAAATGTTGTTCACAAAGAAAACGGCGATACTGCCTGGCTGCAATGCCAGACCCTGGAGGAAGCGCGGTCGTGTTTCGAACGTGACTTTCTCGTAAGGAAATTGGAAGAAAACGGTTGGAATATATCTGTTACCGCTGCCGCAATAGGGATCGAGAGGACCCATCTGCACAAGAAAATGAAGGCGCTGGGCATTAAAAAAGAATAAAGTCGAAAGTCTAAAGTCGAAAGCCAAAAGAAGACAAAAGGAAATTTTCACTCTCGCCCTTCGCCTTCGCCTCCAGCATTTCGCCCTTAGACTTTCGACTTTCGACTTTTGCCCTTCGACTTATTTCACGGCCTCTACATCCTCCAGATCGAGTTCGACGCTAACCGACTGTTTGATTATATCGACGCTTACTACCAACCTGCCTCTTTTGGGGTCCGTCCGCTTTAGAATTCCCACGCATCCTGCCAGGGGGCCGCGTACAACCCGCACCAGGTCGCCCTCTTTCAGATAGCTGTGGATTTGGAGGGGCCGCTCCGACGTGATCAAAGTTTTCAGGTTTTCGATCTGATAGGACGGGATGGACAGGGGGCCCTCGGAGTTGTGAAGAAGGCTCAGAGCTCCGGGCGTTTTTACTATAGCGAGATTGGCGCTGCTGTTCAAAACCACGTTGACGAACACGTAGCCAGGAAACATCGGGAGCTGTACTTTTTTCCTGCGGTCGCGCCTCTTGCTCCAGGTTTCCATGAGCGGCAGGAAACAGGCGACTTCCTTCTGTTCGAGTCTTTTCGTCACCTCTTTTTCGTGATTCACCTGGACGTAGAGGGCATACCATTGTTCGGGGGTAGGGACATGAATGCCTACCCCTGACGCCTCCTCCATTTCGATACCACTGCTGTCGCTGCTCATCGGGAGCCTCTCAATTGAAAAGAATTCAGTTCTTCGCGGTCCTCATTTCGCCGCCGAAATCAGTTCGTCGATTTTCCATGGCGTCGGAAACCGCAACGTCGAGCCGGTCTTGTTGGTATAGGCCAGATATCCTTTATGAACGCCGTGGTAGAATAGATCGCGGGTAATTACCACATCTTCAGTGCAGTACTTTATGAGATCTTCCCAGTTTCCCTGACGGAACCAGTCGACCGCCTGGAGCCCGTCGCCTCCTTTGGGACGTCCCAGAGTTGTCTGCGCCAGGTGGCCCAGGCTCAGCCGAAAACCAAGCCCCTTATAAATCTCGGTGAGGATGTCAAAAGTGGGAAGCTTGTCGAGATCGAACGTTGTGTAGGCCCGAAGGACCCGGTAATCGAAACCCGAGATGTTGAACCCGACAATGAGGTCGAGTTCTTTCAGACGCTCGATGAGTTCCTGGATTTCATGCTCGCGGTAGACTGCGAACGTATCGGCCGGGACTTCATGAAGAACGGCTACCGATACGCGCATCAGGTGGGTGTTTTGCCATCCGCCGACCTCGGAGGCGAGCTTTCGGGTTTCGAGATCGAAAAAGCCTATCCGAAAGTCCCTGCCCGACTGCTGCGCTCGGGAATCCTGAATTACCTCCGGCGAGGTCTGCTCGGACTCGATAGCGCCGTCCCCCAGCTCCTTTTCCCCGGAGAGGTATTTTAGAAGCTCGATGGCCGCGGCTTTGTCCAGCGGTTTGTTTCCCGAGCCGCACTTGGGCGAGTGGATGCATGCCGGGCACCCCTCGGAGCAGCCGCAGGATGCGATAAGCTCTTTAGTTCTTTCCATAAGGGGCTCTATTATGTCGTATCCTCTCGCCGCCAGTCCGATGCCCCCCGGATAGCCGTCGTAGACAAAAATGGCGCCCTTTTCAATCTGGGCGTGCATTGGGATGGAGATCCCTCCGATGTCATTGCGGTCGCACACCGCAAAGAGAGGAAACATGCTGATGAGCGCGTGCTCGATCGCGTGAATGCCGCCCATGAAATCCAGACCTGCTTCTTTGATCCTGGTTGCAAGAAGGGGTTCGATTTCGATCCAGAAGCCCACGGTCTCAAAGGTCTGCGGCGGCAAATCGAGCGGATTTTTCGACAGAAGAACATGGGTGAAGAGCTGTCTTACCTCGTAGGCCGTTATATTCTCGGTCACCCGCAGCCGGCCCATGCGAATGATAAAGTTTCCCGCCGGCTTCGAGGCCAGCCTCTCAAGTATCTCCGTTTCCTTCTCGCTTACCGCGCGCGTAAAATAGGGGACGCTGGCCGGGGTTGCGCGTATCGCCTTCTTTTCGAGATCCAGCGATTCGATCTCGTAGGTCTCTCCCCGGTGCAGATAGATTGCCCCCGGATGGCATTCCTTGAGCGCTCGAACGCCTTCGTTCTTCCCCAGGGGCGAGGTCTTGCCGTTGACGGTCTTGGTGATCGTATAGGAGGGGCCGACCGAGCGAATGTCCACCAGGCGGTGCGGTCGTGCTGCGGCGCATATCCATTTGTCTCCTTCGAGGGTTTGAATAAGCTTGCCGCGTGAAACGAGTTTGTCTAGCGCTTTTGAGATTTTATCTTCAATAAAATCCTCTTCGGATGCGCATATCGGAAGTTCGGCGGCCGCGCATGGCAGATGAGCGCTCAATATCTCGGGATTTAAAGGGTCTATTACTGCGATCTCGTAGCTGCTTTCCAGGAAGCGGGCAGGGTGGTTGACGATGTACTGGTCGAGCGCATCCTGGTCCGGGATCAACACTATGGCCGATTCCCTTCCGCTTCTTCCCACACGCCCTCCGCGCTGCCAGGTGGTCATGACGGTCCCCGGATAGCCCACGAGAATGCACAGGTCCAAACCGCCTATATCGATTCCAAGCTCGAGGGCGCTTGTCGAAATGACTGCGCTTAAGCTCCCGTTCGCAAGCTTTTGCTCGATCACACGCCTTTCCTCGGGCAAAAAACCGGCCCTGTAAGAACTGACCTTGTTGCGAAGCCCCCGGTCCGTTTCGATCACGCTCATATGAACCAGCTCGGTCAGTTTCCTGGATTGAGTAAAGGCAATAGTTTTCAATCCCGCCCCCGCCGCCTGCACTATGAGGCGCGCAGCGGTCCTCGCCGAATGGCCGACACCATCTTCGGAAGGGCGCAAAAAAACGAAGTGCCGTTTCGCGCCGGGCGCTCCACTATCTCCGCTGACGCTGGCTATCTCCTCCAATCTAACACCGGTAAGGCTCGCCGCAAGCTCCCCGGGGTTGCCGATCGTTGCCGAAAGCAAAATAAACCGGGGGCTGCTCCCGTAATGGCGGCAAATCCTGCGGAGCCTGCGGAAGACCTGGGCGACATGACTGCCGAAAATGCCCCTGTAAGTGTGCATTTCATCAACGATTACGTAGCGGAGCTTTTTCCAGAATTGCTCCCATTTGTGGTGGAAAGCCAGCAAGGCGTAATGGAGCATGTCCGGATTGGTCAGAAGCACGTTGGGGTGGTGCTGGCGTATCAAACCCCTCTGGTGAGGCGTGGTGTCGCCGTCGTAGACGCATGATCTGAAGCGGGAGCCTCCCGGCGAATCTGCAAGGGCCGCGAATAATTGTTCCAGCGAATCGAGCTGATCTCGGGCAAGCGCCTTTACGGGGAATAGATAGAGCGCCCTGCTCTCCGGATCGGCGACCAGCGCCTCCGCGACGCACAGGTTATAGATGAGGGATTTCCCGCTCGAGGTCGGAGTGGATACAACCGTGTGCCTGCCCGAGCGGATGTGCTCGAGAGCCGTTGTCTGGTGACTGTAGAGTGCGGTTATGCCAAGCTTTAGCATGGCTTGTCCGACGGGACCCGGAAGCGGGGTCGAGAGCTTGCCGAAAATAGGCGGCTGCGCGGGGATCTCGGCATGATGGGCAATTTCGAAATCCTTCAGTCGATATGTCAAAAGCCTGTTTAAAAAGCGCTGAATCACGGTGAAGCCTCCCCCACCAAGCATAGCTTGGAGGGGGCTTCCGGTGATCCGGGTTCGCCGTCGATAGCCCGGACCACTGGAAGCCGCTTGTCACTGGTACAAAGGTCGTAGCAGCAAATAGTTGGCAATTGTGTCCGAGGCGTTCTCATCCGCATGGCGTTTGGAACCGCACTTCGGGCACGAGAATGTTTCACCGCAATCGCGCCGGTTACGGCGATCCGGGCCTTTTCCAGGTAAGCCTTGTTGAAACCGGTATACCCCTTTTGGAAGGCACAGAGCTTTTTATCGATGGCTTCGGCCAGGGGCTCGGCAACGAATACCAGATCAGTCATGGCTCGTGCGGCTTCGATGTACTTCTCCCGCAGCAACCGAAGATCGGAGAGCTTTGTCGAAGTCAAGTCTCCCACTCCGATTGGTATTGCCTTATGGAGAAGAGCCTTATTGCCGTTGCCGTAAGCCATGTGCTTCGATCACCTGATTGCTGGTTCCATTGCCCCGACTGTCTTCCCTTCATCCGTACGATGATTGAAAAATTTTTATCCAAAAAAGTTCAAACATCGTATTTTTTCTTGAATCGCCGATTCATCTCGCCGCCAATCCAGTTGGTTGGTGGGAGTCTTCTCGGCTAAAGGCGATAAAGTAAAGTCCGCTAAAAGATTAGGATGCCCGGTTGACCGAAAAGGCTGCTCTCGTAGAGCCCCTACATTAACCCAAAAAGGAAATGCTGTCCAAGTTAAAGAACGCACTTGCAATTCCAATCCCCGACTTTAGTATTAGGAAAAAATCGGCCGCTGCGGATTTCTTTCCTCTCAGGAGAAATACGCTTTATTAACCGCGACATTGGTTGCGAAGCTGCAAACGGAGGAAGTCATGAACCGGGAAGAGACGATTAAAAAAATACACTGGCTTGGCCATGACGGGATTCGCATTGACGGAAGCACGGTTGTCATGATCGATCCCTTCAAAATTTCGGCCTTGAAACCAGCCGACCTCATACTGATCACTCATGAACATTTCGATCATAATTCGCCCGAAGACATCGACAAAATCCGCAAAAGCGATTCCGTCATTTTGGCCGATGCGAATTCGGCAAAAAAACTCAAAGGGAATGTAAAGGTGGTTGCCCCCGGTGACAGGCTGACGCTCAAAGGTGTTGAGATCGAGGTCGGGCCTGCCTACAACACCAATAAAGACTTTCATCCCAAGGCTGCGGGCATGCTTTCTTTTGTCTTCAAACTCGACGGTGTCCGTTATTACCACGCCGGGGATACCGATTTCATCCCGGAAATGAAGCAGCTCGATGTGGATGTCGCATTTCTGCCCGTCTCGGGCACGTATGTAATGACCGCCGATGAAGCCGTACAAGCGGCCAAAGCGATCAAGCCCAAGCTCGCCGTCCCGATGCACTACGGAGAAATAGTCGGCACGAACGAGGACGCAATGAAGTTCAAAAAAGGTCTGGAGGGCGTGATCGACGTCGTGATTTTGAGTAAGGATGCGGCCTAGCCGGAAGCTGCGAATCTCGCGGCTTCGATCTTCTGATGCCGATTGTAGAGCCGCCTGATTGTTTCTGTTGACATCCGACCGGGGGAAATGGTACTAAAAGCGGTCTGGTTGCAGTTTCAGGGCCGTTAACTCAGGAGGTAGAGTATCTGCCTTTTAAGCAGAGAGTCGCCGGTTCGAATCCAGCACGGCCCATTGATCTACGGAAGGTTGGACAGCATTTTCACTCAAACCCCCATTTTGGGGGTTTTCTTTTTGTCGCTTCTCAAGTGCCGAATCGAGCGAAGGCAGTAAACCGATAGCCCGCTGCTTTTCGACCTCTTCGACGGTGTAATAAACTCTCGCCGTCGTTTCGACGGCTTGAAGTCGCACGCCGGCTTGGTCGCAAGCCAAAGATGACGAAGAGTAAGATCGGATCCGCGAAGAAACTGCTCGCCGGCAGCGTTCCGCCCGGAGAGGTAGCCAAGGACCCCGGCGTATCCGTCCCCACGCTCTGCCGCCGGGTTCCGGCCTCGGAGCCGCTTGACTGTTTCCGAATGATCAACACCGGCTCCAAAGGACAATACATCCGCCGCGCATCGAACAGGCTTCTCTGGGATGGTATCCCGGAGATTGAAGAAACGAGCCGGGATACAGCCACGGCTGGTTTCGCTCCAGATCTTCTTCGCGCTCTTCGTGACTGGTGCAGTTATTTGGCGCCGGCTCTGGAGTGACCTGCCGGGATTTCACCACGAAGAGCACGAAGGGTACGAAGAGCACTGAGGAAAAAATCAAAAACGGATTTATTGGTTCGCCTGCTTTTCTCTGTTCTCTCCGTGGTGAACGATTACAAGAGGGCCGGGTTTTCCTTAACCCTACAACGACATTTATTTCTTGACTGTTAACGGGATCTCAATATTGTGCTCTCCAAAACCTTAGCTAGTTTCCATCCGGAAACCCCTGTCCAGGGGAATGGTGGGCACGGCAATCCCGTGCCCACCCTACACCAGGTGCGGATCCAGGTAGGGTGGGCAAAAGCTTTATCTTGCCCACCAAGAAGTTTCCGGATGGATACTAGCCAAGGAGGAGCAGTCTATTTCGCCACTTTGCCGATGCCTCGATGAACCTTGTCCGGCACTTCCATAATTCAGTGCACCGCGAATGAACGCAAATGGACGCGAATACGTAGAAAGTGAC
>JAJYTC010000144.1 GCA_021793275.1 Deltaproteobacteria bacterium
TTGCCCCGAAGATGACCCCGTCGCGCAGGAAAATACCGAGCAGGGCCTTACCCAGGGCTCGCCTTTTTGCGGCAGGGGTTTGCAGGTCATCCGGCGCCTCCGCCGCGGCTATCCTTTCCGGAACGGCCCGCGGGGAAGACTCCCTGGCGAGATGAAAAACTTCTACCCTTTCAGCCGGACCAAGCGATTTAAAGAAGTTGAGGATCCGTCCAAGCCTTAGCAGTGTGACCGAGTCCTGCCTGCTGGTAGTATCGGATATCGGGATGGCGGTCGAGCGGAGTTGAGAAAGGGACTCGGGAAGAAGACCGCGGGCCGCGCATTTTTCAAAATCGATGCTTCCCGGAGACGGATAGAATACCGAAACGCCGACGATCGCGTTTTTATCCGCCAGGTAGATGAGATCTGCAACCGATTCCATCGGGTCCTGGGCCGGCGCGCCGACAATTATATAGGCAACGGCATCGAGCCCGTATTTTCCCGCATAGAAAAGGGCTCTTTCGAAGGCTTCGCGAACGTCCGGCCTTCTGAATCTTTTCAACTGGTCGCGAGCGGTCGTGCAAAGCGAAAGATTAAGCGCTCTGAAACCGGCCTTTTTCATGGCGCAAATCACTTCTTCATCGAGGCTTGGAGGAAAAAGACCGTTCATTGCCCGCAGTTCCAGCCCGCAGCCCCGAAACTGCGATTCAATTTCACTCAGCAGGCCAAGAAACCATTCTTTTCTAAAGGAAATGTTTTCATCTTCAAAATCTATGAAACGTGCCCCGGCACCAAGAACCGCCCTCCTTATTTCTTCGAGGAGCCTTGACGCGCTCTTCATGCGGAAGCCGCACCAGGATGAACAGCCGATCGAGCAGTAGCTGCATCCGACCGGGCATCCCCTGCCGGCGGTGACAACGGCGGAAGCGCTTTTGCCGCGCCGGTAGAAGTTATGGTCTATTAGCTCTTGTGCAGGAAGGGGGACTTGGTCGAGATCGGCCAGAACGGCGGGCGGCCTTACGCAAAACTTTCCCCCGGCGGTTTTAAACCCTATGCCCGGGACGGATTCAACACTTCCGTTCCCCCGGATCGCTTCGGCCAGGAGCAGCATGGCGGCCTCGCCTTCGCCCCGTATAATGAAATCCACACAGTCATGCCGCAAGACCTCTTCGGGCATCTCGGTCGGATGATGTCCGCCAAGCACGACAATCGCCTTCGGGCGCCGCTCCTTGACGATTTGCGCGGTCTCTACGGCCTCGGCGGCGTAAGCGCTGAATAGAGACGATACTCCCACAAGGAATGGACCGGCCTCCCCTACCCTTTCGCCCGTGCTTTCCGGGTCGAGTCCGAACCGCCTGAAATCGTGGAAGAGGCAAAAAGGCGAAATATCGGGCCCTGCGTATAAATCGCGCAGGTACGACATTTCGGGCGGAAGCGCCTCTTTTTGGGACTTCCTTGATGCGAGCGCGTCAACTATTTCAACCGAATATCCTTGCCGCAGAAGCGGCGAAGCGATACAGGCGAGTCCGTAGGGGACGGTCCTTTTGGCTGTCAGGTAGAAGTCGCGAATCGGGGGTTGAACGAGAACGATATCGGCCATGGCGGAATTAGTGGCTCACACTTCGGTCGATGGATCGCGGTCCACGGTGATTTGTACGGCCCGCAAAGCCGGATCGCCTTTAACGGCATCGAGCACTCCCTGCACGAAATCCTGCATATCCGGGCTGGTCCAGGTTTTTATGAACAGTTGCCACCTGAACCTGTTTTTTAGTTTCACAAACGCGGCAGGCGAAGGGCCAAGCACTGCGACATTGCCGCCGGCTTTCCTGAAATCTTCGGCCTTCTCACGGCAAATGGCGGTAAGAAGCCGCGCCCCTGCGACCGTTGCCCCCTCGTCGGCCGAAGTCACCAGTAACTTCAGAAGGCGACTGAAGGGCGGATACTGAAGTTTTTCCCTGGATTTAAGCTCTTCCCGGCAAAATCCGTCGTAGTCGAGCCTCAGGGCCGATTCAATCGTAAAATGATCCGGATTGTAGGTCTGGAGGATAACCCGGCCGGGCTCTTCTCCACGTCCGGCTCGTCCGGCAACCTGTATGAGAAGCTGGACCAATGTTTCGCCGGCCCGAAAGTCAGGCGCCTGGAGGCCTGCGTCCGCGTTGATGACGCCAACCAGTGTCATATTTGGAAAATCATGGCCCTTTGACACCATCTGAGTGCCAAGAAGAATATCGGCTTCGCCCGAGCGCACCTCACCCAGCGCGCTTACAAGCCGGCGGCGGGTGTTCATGGTGTCCCGGTCGACTCTTACCAGGCGAGCTTCGGGAAAAAGTTTCTTTACTTCCTTTTCAACATTTTCGGTCCCGAATCCGCGAGGGAAAAGCGCTGCGTGCCCGCACACCGGGCACCTCTCCGGCAGGTGGGTTTCCCACCCGCAGAAGTGACAGCGAAGGCGGTCGTCCCCCTTGTGGTAGGTAAGAGTTACGCTGCACGACTCGCACTCAAGAGCGTGCCCGCATGTGTTGCAAAGGTAATATTTCGAATAGCCTCTTCTATTCAGAAATAAAAGCGCCTGCTGTCCGCTGCGCATCGTCTCCCCGATCGCCTCGCGCAGTCTGAATGAAAAAATTCCCCGCCTTCCGCCCTCCCGTTTCATATCGACGACTTCGAGTTCGGGCAGGGACCTGTTCAAGATGCGCGCAGGCATCGAGATCAAACGATACCTTTTTTCGGTGCACCGGTGCACCGTCTGAATCGACGGGGTGGCCGATCCCATTATCACGGGCCCTCCGACTATCTTCCCTCGCATCAGGGCCACGTCCCTGGCATTGTAGCGCAGGTGGTCTTCCTGTTTGTAGGATGAGTCGTGCTCCTCGTCCACTATTATCAGCCCGAGATTCTGGACGGGAGTAAGAACGGCTGATCTGGCGCCCAGCACTATTTTCTTTGCGCCCGACCGGATGTCGGCCCAGGAGCGTTTGCGCTCGCCTTCGGACAGAGCGCTGTGCCACACGCACAGCCGATTGCCGAACCGTTCGCGGAAGATCGATTCCATCTGGGCGCTTATCCCGATCTCCGGAACGAGCAGGATGGCGCCGTTTCCCGACTCCGCCGCCTTTTCCACCAAACGCATGTAGACTTCGGTCTTACCGCTCCCGGTCACGCCGTATAATACGAACGGCTGGAAAGAAGGGGTTTCGACAAATGGGAGGGTTTGTTGGAGGGCTGCCGCCTGGTCGCCGGTCAGCTCGAAAACCCCGGCTTTGAGGTTTTGACGCTCCTCGGGATCGGTCCTGCGAGAAGCCCTTCCCTTTCCTCGCCTGCGTACCGAGGTAATCGGCTCCGAGACGCCAAACGGAATAACCAGGTCGAACACCTCGCCAAGCGGATAAAAATAGTAGCGCGAAAGCCAGAGGCACAACGTGAGCAAATCCGGCGGAATGGCCGGCAGTTCGTCGATTGAATCCCGAATCGGCCGGATAGTGATTGACTCAGGCAATTCCGGAATAGCGCTCCCGATAGACAAAACTATCCCGGCGGCCGATCTTCTGCCCAGTTCGACGATGACCCTGCTTCCGGGCAAAAGATTTCCGGCCAGGCGGTCCGGGACCGAGTAATGAAGACTCTTGTCCAGGGCCGTTCCCATTATAGCGACTTCGGCAAAGAGATCTTCCGTCATCATTTTTTGCCGGAGGGTATTTCATGCTTGTTTTCCGTCATGGTTTGACTGCGCAGGGCGACCATGCAAACGGCCTTGGTTTTCGCAAATTCGGCCATCATTGTCTCGGGGACCGATCCCACGGGCGCAAACTCCTCGGTCTCGAAATTCACGGGCCTTCCGTACTTGTAGAATTGAAAGTCGAAATAAGCTTTTCCGCTTCCACTCGACCCGACAGAACCGATCACCATGGAGCGCCGCACCGGCGTGCCGATCTTTAGTCCGAGGCTGCAAGCCGAAAGATTCCCATACCAGCTCATATATCCTCCCGGATGCCGGATTTCGATCGAAAACTTCCCGTCGGCCCACCTGTGGACGGCGGAAACGACCCCGTCTGCAACCGCGCACACCTGCGCGCCTGCCGGGACGATATACATTATTGCAAAGCGGGGGCGCAAAATCTTGAAAACGGGCCCGGCATTACCATTTAGCAGAGTCCGATAATCCAGGGGAACCTTCGAGAACGGACGCTCGAGCGATTCCCCTTTGGTGTCGAAATAATCCCACGACCCGTCGGGAAGCGGAAATCCTATAGCATGGTAGACCTTTCCCGATACGTCCATTTCAGCGCCAAGGACGAGAAATCGATCCCCCCCGCTCGATTCGATCGGATATTTCTCGTAGAAGACTGAAAAAGAATCGCCTGTCTTCAAATCGGAGGTGACATTCACATCAGAGGAGAAAATATGGGCAAGGCTCGAAATAAGTGGCTCAGGCAGCCCGCATGCCACACAGGAATGATAAAAACTCTTCGACCAGACGCAGCGCACGGTCGCACCGGAGACGGCCGCAGCGTTTTTATTCGACCCCCACTCCCAGCCGGACGAGTTTTTGCGAAGAGTGTATGTATCCCCGCCCGAGCGAAGATAAACAAGGCTTACCGGCCGACCGTCCGCACGGTTCAAAACCAAAAGCAGTTCATCATTATTCCCGATACGGCCAAAAGGCGCAGACTTGCATGCCTTGCGCAAATCGGCCAGGTTTGGGCCGGTAATGTGCAACCGCTTAAAAATCTCATCGAAAGTATCCCCGGAATGCAGGGTTAGATGGCGGATTTCAAAGCGCTCGACGGCAGCCGCAGGGCGCAAAGCCTTTGCCTGCCCTCCAGGACGGCTCTCGACCGGTTTGGAAACCGTCTTTCCTAGAAAGGTTTTCAGCCAGGGCGGATCCCACTTTCGCCCCGGAAGCTCCCGGTAAATCCCGAAGCCCACCGCCGCGATAAGCAGGGCAATCAAAAGGTAGCGGCCGCGAAAACGCTTTCTGCGAGGCATCGCGTAAAGCGGGCTTGTTGCGAGGCTTTCCATCTCGAGTTTTTTCGTCCGGTCTGAGGGCATTGAAGACACTCCGGCAATGACGGTTAATGGATAGTTCTCGGGATACTATTATTGATCGCCAGCTATTTCAATGGGTTTCAACGAGGGGAGATGCTCATGGGACCATTTTGACCTTCCCCCTCTGGCTGCACGCGCTGATGAATCCCTTCTCCCATTCGCCGCCCCCATTGCATCCCCCCCTCAGCAGGCATAGATTGAGAGGTATGAATGCAGTGGATTCATTTATTCTGAAAATGCGGATGGAAGGACTGCCGGAGGCGGCTATTGAGGTGTTTGCCCGATTTTACGGCCAACTCGCAGAGGGGAAAGGGGGCACTATCCCTGAATCCGACCTCGTTCCCGTGGAGATCGATCAGATTGAAGACCTGGAGAGCCTGCAACGCTATCGGGCAAAGGGTGAGGAGGCGTTCGGGAGGACGGTTGTCGTAAAGCTCAATGGCGGCCTTGGCACAACCATGGGACTCGACGGTCCCAAGTCGCTTTTCGAAGCGAAAAAAGGTCTCTCATTTCTTGATATCATCATCGGACAGATGCGGCATGCTCACGAGGTCCTCGAACGCAGCATGCCCCTCGTTTTGATGAACAGCTTTTTCACGGAATCCGCCACACTCAAAGCCCTTCAATCTTACCGCGATATACCCCGGGGACTCGTTGCCAGTTTCAGTCAGCATAAATACCCCAAGGTGCTCGCGGCAACGCTCGAACCGGCCAGCTCACCAGCCGACACACTCCTGGAATGGAATCCCGCCGGTCACGGCGATCTTCTGCTGGCCCTGGAGACTTCAGGCCTGCTGAAGCGTCTTCTTGACGCCGGTTACCTCTATTGTTTCGTCTCGAATATCGACAATCTCAGCGCCGGGATTGATATCGGAATTCTCGGCTATTTTGCGGGCCATCGGCTGGATTTCCTCATGGAGGTTACCGACCGCACTCCCATGGACCGCAAGGGCGGACACCTGGCAAGGTTCAAAGACGGGCGCCTTATGCTGCGCGAAGCGTCTCAGTGCGATCACGCTGAATTGACCTCGTGCGCGGACATCCTGCGCCATCCCTTTTTTAACACCAATAATCTCTGGATAAACCTGGAATCGGTGCTAAAAGTCCTGAGCGAAAACAAGTTGTTTCAATTCCCTTTCCTGGTCAACCGTAAGACGCTCGATCCGCTCGATCCCGCTTCACCCGAGGTCTATCACATTGAGTCGGCGCTTGGCTCCGCGATAGCGTTGTTCGAAAGAAGCGCGGCGGTGAGAGTGCCGCGGTCCCGATTTTCGCCCGTGAAAAACTGTGAAGACATCTTCCTGTTGCGCTCGGATTATTATGCAATTGAAGACGGTTTCCGGGTTGGCATAAATCCGGGGCGAAAATTGCCCCCGATAGAGATTTCGCTTGACCCGGCCTTCTATTCAGATATCGTTTCTTTGCAATCGCGCTTTCCTTACGGCCCGCCCTCCCTTGTCGATTGCCAATCATTTTCAGTGAAGGGGGATGTGAAATTCGGCCGTAATATAGCCATCCACGGCGCGGTCTCTATCGCCAATTACGGGTCCGGTCAGGTCAGCATAGAAAACGGACGCGACATCGACCATGATCTGGTCTTTGATTGAAACCGGTTACGTGAAAGGGAGTTTGCATCCGATGGGCAAATCGAGAAGATTGCTGGTGAGTTTGTGGTTTTTCTCGTTGGTTCTTATTGTTCCGGCGGCCGCTCATTCGAAGAGAGCTTTTCAGTACGAGGATGTGGTCAGGAAGGCTGAGGCCCTCGCTAAAAAACCTTTCCAACAGCCATCGAAACTCCCCGGCTTTCTAATGAAAATGGATTACGATCAGTGGAAAGATATACGTTTCAAGCCGAAAGACGCTCTATGGCTCAAGAACAGACTGCCTTTCCATGTCCAGTTCTTTTTCCCCGGCTGGGTTTTCAACCACCTGGTGAAAATCAATGTTGTCAGATACGGCGCGGTCGTTCCTGTGAAGTACTCTCCGGACCTGTTTGATTACGGGATGAACAAATTCAATTACAACGAGCTCAAAGGTCTGGGGTTCGCCGGTTTTCGCCTGCACTACCGAATCAATACCCCCCATTACTATTCTGAGTTCGCTGTTTTTCTCGGGGCAAGCTACTTCCGCGCCGTTGGAAAGGATGAAGTCTATGGTTTGTCGGCCAGGGGGCTGGCTATAGATACGGCCCTGCCGTCCGGCGAAGAATTCCCGTATTTTAAAGAGTACTGGCTTGTACGTCCCGGGCCGAGAGCCACTACGATCACGCTCTACGCTTTGCTCGACAGCCAGTCTTTGACCGGCGCCTACAAGTTTGTCATACGGCCTGGAAAAGCGACAGTGATGCATGTAGCCGCAACGCTTTTTCTGCGAAAACAGGTTCAAAAACTGGGGATGGCGCCCCTAACCGGAATGTTTTTCTATGGTGAGAACACGAATATTCGTCCGGTCGATAATTTCCAACCCCAGGTCCACGACTGTGACGGTCTTCAAATCGTTACCGGGACCGGCGAGTGGATATGGCGGCCGCTGATAAACCCCAAAAGGCTGCTGGTCACCTCCTTTGCGATGACCAATCCCAAAGGGTTTGGCCTCTTTCAGCGAGACACGAATTTCAACGATTACCAGGATCTGCACCACAATTATCAGAAAAGGCCTAGCACCTGGGTTATTCCGGGGAAAGGTTGGGGGACGGGCAGAGTCGAACTTGTGGAGATCCCCACCTCGAGCCCGAATAACGACAATATTGTTTCCTACTGGGTACCGTCGGTTGAGCCAAAGCCCGGAAAACCATTCTCTTTTTCGTATGAGCTAAAATGGGGCCCTCCTGACATAGCTGCACCGCCTGGAGGCAGGGTGGTCGCCACCTGGACGTCGCCCACAAAAAATCCGGAGGTCAAACTGTACCTGATCGACTTTGCGGGAGGCGAGCTGCGCAGGCTTCCGGCCGACGCAAAGCTACAGGCCGACATCAGCGTGAGCGGAGGCGAGGTAATAGAGCACAAAATCGAGAGAAACCCTTATATCGACGGCTGGCGTCTGGCCTTCAAGGTCAGGAGGGAACAGGGGTCACTGGAGAAGGTAAAGGCAGGGGCCGCTAAGCCTCTCGAAATGCGCGCCTTTCTGCGGCAGAAGAATAGTGTCCTCACTGAAACCTGGAGCTATGTCGACCCCTTTTGAGCCCGTGTAAGGATTGGCTAAATAATGAGATTAATCGAATTACCGGCAGAAGTGGCTGCCAAAGACGAAGCCGGAAAAGCGGCCCTCACGAAAGGGCAATGGCAAACAGCCGGTGATAGGGCATTTCTCTATCTCCGCTCCCTGGGACTTCCCGCTCCACGGACGTTCGAGCTGGCTCTTGGCGCTCTGAGGAAGGCGGAGAAGGAAGCTCCGGGCCGTCCGGTTGCCGGGGCGATGCAGGCGTTGCATCAGCTTCTGGACGAAAAAAAGCCTGAAGGTCCCAACGGTATACATGATCAGGATTTCCGGTCTAAAATCACCGGTCCCGCCGCGCCTCCTCTTCATCGCCTTCTTATGTCCCCGGAAGGGATGTTTTCAAAAAAATCCTTCGCCGGCAAAAAAATCGAAATGGTGCGCGAGGTCCTCGGTAATTCATGGGAAAGGGCCGTCAAGAGGCGCCGTCTGCTGTTGTTATGCGTGATCCTGATCCCCACCGCCGTCGCCTCCTGGTTCATGGCGCAGGTCTTGCCGCACAGAGGGACCGCGGCCCTGGGGCCTTTACTCGTGTCACTATTCGCTATGCTCTTTGCCTGGATTTCCATCGGATTTTGGGCCAGCGTGGCCGGATTCTTTTCACTGCTGTTCCGTACGGATCGTTTCATCATACCCAGAACAGCCGAGGAGGCCGCTGTCACCGTTTCCGATCGGGCCAAAACCGCCGTCGTGATTCCGGTCTACAACGAGCCGGTTGACCGGGTTTTTGCCGGCCTGTATGCCATCTATCGGTCCCTCCAGGAGGCCGGCCACCTCGAGTTGTTTGATTTCTATATCCTTAGTGATTCTACCGATCCCGACAAATGGGTTGAAGAGGAAGCCGCCTGGCATGAGCTGTCAAGCCTGGTGAATGGAACGGACCGTATTTTCTACCGAAACCGCCGGGTCAATGTAAAACGCAAGAGCGGCAATATTGCCGATTTTTGCCGCAGGTGGGGATACAAATACAGGTACATGATCGTCTTCGACGCCGACAGCATCATGAGCGGGTCTACCCTATTCCGGATGGTTGCGGCAATGGAAGAAAATCCCAGCATAGGGATTCTTCAGACCTCTCCGGCAGGCATAAACGGCCGTACCCTCTTCGCCCGTCTCCATCAGTTCGCCAATCATCTCTACGGTCCCATGTTTTCGGCCGGGCTGCACTTTTGGCAACTCGGCGACTCTCAATACTGGGGGCACAACGCGATCATCCGTGTCCAACCGTTCATGAAGCATTGTGCTCTGCCAAGCTTGTCCGGCAAACCGCCCCTTGGAGGTGAAATTCTCAGCCACGATTTCGTTGAAGCAGCCCTCATGCGTCGCGCCGGCTGGGGAGTATGGCTTGCGTATGGACTTGGAGGAAGTTACGAGCAACTGCCGTCAAATCTTCTGGACGAACTCAAACGCGACAGGCGATGGTGTCAAGGGAATATGCAGCATCTACGGCTGGTTTTCGCACGCGGGGTCATTCCGGCTCATCGAGTTCTCTTCCTCATGGGAGCGATGGCTTACATCTCAGGCCTCCTGTGGTTCCTGTTTCTCTGCCTGAGCACTGTCCAGGCAATTCTCCAGACCGTAATCCCACCGGTCTACTTTCCAGCCACGCATGTTCTCTTTCCCCATTGGCCGGTATGGAACCCCGGGTGGGCCATCACTCTCGGAATCTCTACGGCCGTTTTGCTCTTTATGCCCAAGCTCCTGGGCCTACTGCTCGCCTTACTAAAAGGGAGGGCGAAACAATTCGGCGGCAGCCTGAGACTTATGCTCAGCACCATTACCGAGACCGTTCTTTCAGCACTGCTTGCGCCGATTCAGATGATTTTCTTCACTCAATTTGTGGTGAGCATTCTTCTCGGCCGCCAGGTCGGATGGAAAACACAGCAAAGAGGCGACCGGGACATGTCCTGGTTCGAAGCATTGCGGTTTCACGGAGCGGGGATGACTCTGGGTCTTGTCTGGACTCTGACCGTTCTGCTTACCAATCGCTCTTTCTTCTTATGGCTCACGCCCATCCTGGTTTCACTCATTTTATCGGTCCCCCTGGCGGTGTGGTCCAGTCACATCGGTACCGGCCGGAGGTTCTATAATTTGGGCCTGCTCCGCACTCCCGCTGAAACCGCTCCGCCCCGTGAATTGCGCTGGATCGAGAGCTACATGCGGCAATACCGTGCGTCTTCTTCGCTTTTGCCATTCGCCAGGGAAGAGGGATTCGTAAGGGCCGTGGTCGATCCTTGCGTTCACGCTTTGCATCGCTCATTGCTGCGAAAAGAGCGAAAGTATTCTCCAGAAATCCTCAACAGACGGCGGGAACTCTGGAAAAGAGCATTGGATGGGGGGCCGGATGTCCTTTCTCCATCGGAGAAAAAACAATTGCTGTGCGATCCGTCGTCTTTAACGGCGCTGCACAAGGCTGTTTGGATGATCTCCGACGAAGCCTCGGCGGCGAACTGGGGGCTTTCTACCTCCTACGCTTTTTCCCGTAGGGCCGACGGATTGTAGAGAGTGATCCGTGACTTTTCAGTTTCCCGATACATTCCTCTGGGGCTGCGCCACCTCCGCCTATCAGATCGAAGGGTCTCCCCTGGCCGACGGCGCCGGTCCCAACGTTTGGCATCGCTTCTCGCACACTCCGGGCATGACTCTTAACGGCGATACCGGAGATGTCGCCTGCGACCATTACCGGCGAATGGAACAAGATGTCGAGCTTATGGCCGGCCTGGGCCTCAATGCATATCGTTTTTCCATCTCCTGGGCGCGCGTTCTGCCCTACGGTGAAGGCTGCGTCAACGAAACAGGCCTGGATTTCTATGACCGGTTGGTTGACGCCCTGCTGAAAAACTCAATTACCCCTATGGTCACCCTCTATCACTGGGACCTGCCCGAAGCTCTTGACAACCGGGGCGGATGGCTCAACCGCAGGGTGGCCGACTGGTTCGGCGAATATAGCCGCGTGTGTTTTCGCAGACTCGATGACCGAGTAAGGCTATGGGCCACGCTGAATGAACCGTGGGTGGTGACGGACGGCGGCTATCTCCACGGGACCCTGGCCCCCGGCCACAGGAACCTGTTCGAGGCGCCCATTGCAAGCCACAATCTGCTGCGCTCCCACACCAGGGCGGTGCAAGTGTACCGTGAGGTTGGCAGGCACCGGATCGGCATCGTGGTGAACATCGAACCTAAGCATCCGGCCTCGGATTCTCCGGAGGACATGGCTGCCGCCGAACGCGCCCACGCTTATATGAACCTGCAATACCTGGAACCGGTTTTCCACGGCCTCTACCCGCAGAGGCTGCGGGACGTCTTCGGTGAAGCCTGGCCCGAGTGGCCGATGGAAGATTTGGAATCGATCCGCCTGCCGATCGACTTTATAGGTCTCAACTACTACACGCGGGGGGTGGTAAGACACGATCCCGACCGCTACCCGCTAAAGGCCTCGCCGGTGCGCCTGCCCAACGCGACTTACACCGAAACCGGCTGGGAAGTCTATCCTCAGGCGCTTACCGACACCCTGGTATGGCTTAAGGAAAACTACGGCAACCCTCCCGTTTATATTACCGAAAACGGCGCCGCTTTCTACGATCCGCCGACAGTGGAAGGAGAGCGACTGGAAGACCCGCTTCGGCAGAGCTATCTCAAAAAGCATCTCAAAGCCGCCCACGCCGCCCTGGATGCCGGTGTGGACCTGCGGGGCTATTTCGTCTGGTCGCTCTTCGACAACTTCGAATGGTCGCAGGGTTACTCGAAACGCTTTGGCCTGATCCACGTCGATTTTTCCACACAGAAGCGCACGCCTAAGGGTTCAGCCGATCTTTATCAACGCATCATAGAAAGCAACGGCAGGGTGCTGGAGCGGATATGACCCCGGCCGCTGCTTTTCACTTCCCCGGGGCGCCCGGGCGCCCCGGGGTAAGGCCAAGGCAGAATGAAACCTCCCGGCGGCATTGCGCCTTATGAAGAAAACCCCTTC
>JAJYTC010000145.1 GCA_021793275.1 Deltaproteobacteria bacterium
AACTGAAAGTCGCTTCGGCCATTCGAAGCATACGGATGGTCTTGGGAAGCCTGTCGATGGTGCATGCGACAAGATTTACGCATAGCAATACGAGCAAACCGCTGAACCATGTGGAGTGGAAAATGTCGTTCAGGCTCAGTAAATGGAACAGGAACCCGAGTGCCGGTCCGAAATGGGCTTCCAGCTCTGCAAGGTCGGCTCCCTGTGGCAAAATGGTCCCCACTACTGAAACCGCGGCGAGAACAAGGAAAAGAACCAGCGTAAGTTTTAGAGACGTGAGCAGGCGGAAAACCGCGTTTCTTTCTTTAGACATCCCGTATTTGGTCTCCAAGGTTTCGGAAAAATGAGAAGCCAAACAATAACCGGCATACACGTTCCTGGCAACAGGCCTTTAGGGAAACTCCGCAAGTTTTTCCAGAAACGGCATGAGGAGGCGGTCGGCTTTTGTAAATTCCATGCCTTTGAGTTCAGACATGGTTACCCACTTGAGTGCAACGTGTTCGCGCAGACATAGAGACCCGCCGCAAATTTCGCACCAGTACGCATGCAGGTCCACTTCAAAGCCCGGCTCGCGCCGCGAGATGGTTTTGAACAGGCTGCGCACCCGTATGTCCAGGCACAATTCTTCCCTTATCTCACGAACGAGGGATTCTTCGAATCCTTCGCCGGGTTCCACCTTGCCGCCGGGAAATTGCCAGAGAAGCCCGAATTTTTTCAGTGGCGGGCGCTGAGCTACGAGCAACCGCCCCTTGGAGGTTATCAAGGCCGTAGTTATCACGACAAGGCCTGTCGAGCTTTCCTTCATAAAGGACTCCCGGCCGCTTCGAGGCGCAAGCGAGAACTTGTCGACCATTATGAACAGTTATGATTGAACCTGTCCGGCTCCGATATTACAATACTACCCTCGGAGTGGACAGGACAATTGCATGAGAGTGAGGTGAATCGCGGTGGAATCGGAATTTGATGTAGTGATACTGGGAAGCGGTCCCGCAGGGTTGCAGGCAGCGGTGCACGCCGCCAGGGCAAAGGCCGCAACGGCAGTGCTGGGCAAAGCGCGGAGCAGCGCTCTGTACAAGGCCCATGTCGAAAATTACTGCTGCCTGAACGATATTATTGCAGGCGAGGATATCATTAACGAAGGCAGGCGCCAGGCTGAGAAATTTGGCGCAGTTCTTATCGACGAGGACGTTCTTCACATCGAACGGCTTGCGGACGGAAGATTCAGTGTCAAGCTCGAATCCGGAGACACCCTGCGCGTCTGGACCATTGTTCTGGCGATGGGCGTCTCACGCAACCGGTTGAACGTTCCGGGCGAGAAGGAACTCCTGGGCAGGGGAGTGAGCTACTGCGTAGACTGTGATGCCAATTTTTTTCGCAACCGGGCGGTCACTATCGTCGGCAGTGGAAGCGCCGCCGCATCCGGTGCGTTAAGGATGCTGCTCGTTGCAAGCGAAACTCACCTGGTTTACGAGTCTCTGGAAGTATCGGATAAACTGCGCTATCAGCTCGAAAGCTGCATGGCGCATATCCACCCCGGGCGAAAAGTCAGCCGCATCCTGGGAGACAGCGAGGTTCGGGCCGTTTTGCTGGACAACGGGGAAGAAATAGAAACCAGCGGGATTTTTATAGAACTGGGGGCCAAGGGCGCCATCGAGTTGGTGACCGGTCTTGGCGTTGCGCTTGACACCGAATCGATGCGCTTCGTGGCAGTCAACAAGAAACAAGAAACAAACGTGCCCGGCATTTATGCTGCAGGAGACATCTGCGGTCCGCCCTGGCAGGTAGCCAAAGCGGTGGGCGAGGGTTGCGTGGCGGGACTCGAGGCGGCCACATACGCGCGCCGGGCCGTAGCGAGGGTTGTGCGAAGCTGAGTGGTCCCCAAAAGTAAATGTATTCTAAGATTTGAGTTGAATACGGTCGTTTTTTGAGATTAGAATTCGACAGAATACGCCGGAAGCCTGCGGCAGGGTGTATTTGTCATGCAGCGCAGCCCCTTTGGGAGTTGCACGCTTGAGTCTATCGTCAAGTATTGTCGGGCGCAATCCTCAATGGGTCGGGAGTTTGTGATAAATGGAAACCAGGTTCAACTCCGGTCTCGAAGAACTCCAGATGATAATCCTCCAGATGGCGGCTCGCGCCGAAAAAGCGCTTGAAAAATCCACAAGGGCGCTGTTGGAGAGAAATGACGATCTGGCAAGGGAAGTTTTGAACGAAGACAGGGAAATCGACCTGCTCGAACTGGAAGTTGACCGTCATTCGCTGAAACTGCTTGCCCTGGGCCAGCCCATGGCGCGGGATCTGCGGTTCATCGTAGGCACCATGCGGATAGCGGTGGAGCTTGAGCGCATAGGCGACCAGGCGGCCAACATAGCTCGAAGGGCTCTCAGCCTCAACAGCCGCCCTCCTCTGCCACGCAACAGCGCCATGGAGGAGTTGGCCGATACCGCCCTTGACATGCTGCGGACCGTAATATCTTCCTTTGTGAACCAGGATGCGGAAATTGCCACCGACGTGTGCAAAATGGACGACGTCGCCGACGAACTCCATTACCGCATTCTCAAGGACGCTCTCGCTTATATGGCCAACGAAGCGCCCGCCATAGAAAGGTCGGTCCAGACAATTATCGCCACCAAGTCTCTGGAACGAGCAGCCGATCAAACTACCAATATTGCCGAGAGCGTGATTTTTATTGTCAAGGGAGTGAACATCAAGCACCACTGCCAGAAAAGGGAGCAGTCGAAGGACACGGGTAACAGGTGAGGGCGGAAAGGTAAGCCGCGCTCGATCGAAGCTCCATCCACAAGCGCCATCACTACCGCCGCAGTTGCCAATACGTGTGAACCCGGCGATAATATTATGATGGAAGGAGGAAAGAGATGAGCGCCGAAAAAATCCGGGAATCGGTGATCGCCGGAACCTGGTACACCTCCGATCCGGTCATGTTGAAAAGAGAACTCGCCGGATACCTCGACCGGGCAAACCCGCCCGCCCTGGAAGGGAAACTCGTCGGCCTTGTCGCTCCGCATGCCGGTTACAGATATTCGGGAGGCGTGGCTGCCTGGTCCTACAAGCTTCTTTCCAAAGACATGTTCGACAGGGTGCTCATAATGGCGCCCAGCCACAGGGCCGCTTTTACCGGAGCGAGCATCTCCGTTGCCGACGGATACCGCACCCCTTTAGGCATCGTACCACTGGACCGCGAGTTGATAGACGAGTTCCGCAAATACTCAGGCCTCATACAATACAACCCGCCGGCCGAATCCGGGGAGCATTCCCTTGAAATCCAACTTCCTTTCCTGCAACTCGTGTTGGGCGCCTTCAGGCTCACCCCGCTCATAATGGGGACGCGCGCCCCCGAATTCTGCCTGAGCCTCTCGGAGATAATCGCGCAAACCTGCGGCGCTAAGCGGGTATTGCTGATCGCCAGCAGCGATTTATCCCACTACTACCCTGCCGAAACGGCCAGACGAATGGACGGGGTGTGTTTAAAGCTGCTCGAAGCGTTCGACCCGTACGCACTGGCCATCGCAGTGGAAAACCAGAAGACCGAGGCTTGCGGGGCGGGTCCGATAATTACTATGATGCATGCGGGCAGAAAGCTTGGCGCGAACCGGTGCAAAGTTTTAAACTACGCCAATTCAGGCGATGTGACCGGCGACACCACCGGGGTTGTGGGGTATGCCGCGGCGGCAATTTACGAGGGGGCCGAAGATGGGTGAACACAAACGGCCCAAGTCTCGAAAAGCTGGAGTGGACACGGGATTTAGCGCCGAAGAAAAGGCAAAGCTGCGCGAGGTGGCTTTTGAGGCGATCCGTTCCCGATGCCTGGGCGAAGCCATGCCGGAAATTATCGTGGATTCCCCCGGGCTGAAGGCGCCGGGCGCGGCTTTCGTCTCTATCCACAAGGGCGAGGAGCTGCGCGGCTGTATCGGGATGCTCGAAGCCCGAAGTCCGCTTTGGCAAACGGTCATGAGGATGGCGGTCGAGGCCGCCTTCGCAGACCCCCGGTTTAGCGCCATTTCCTCTGACGAACTTGACGGGCTCGACATAGAGATATCGGTACTGACGCCGATGCAGCGTATAAGCGACCTCTCGGAAATCGAAATCGGCAAACACGGTCTTTTCATTCGAAAGGGATTTAGTGCCGGGCTTCTTCTGCCGCAGGTCGCTACCGACCACAACCTTGATGCGGAAGGGTTTCTCCAGTGGACATGCCATAAGGCCGGGCTCCCTGAAGAAGCCTGGAAAGACCAGGACGTCGAGATATACGTCTTCTCGGCCGATGTCTTTTGAACCAGGGAACTACTATGGGCAGGGTGCTTTTTATCGCCGAGTGCAGACGGCGAATTGTCGCCAGAAAAGGATTCGATCCGTGGTACCGCCGTTTCGGGATGTGCTTTGACGAGAACACGTCGGCGCGCAGCCTCGATACCGCGGTGATCAGGCGCCTGGCGCGGGGAAACGAGGATTCGTCCTCTGCCTTCTATGAACTGATCATGGGAATAAAGGGGCTGGGCCACGCAGCCCGGTTTCATTTCCTTGACGCCCGCACCAAGATGTGTGTGACCGACATTACGCTCTTCCTGCTCGACCTGGTCCGCTTCGAGGCGATGTTCCGGCTCGGCTGGCTGGAAAATTACCGATATCTCGAGGTCCCGCTGCTCGACATCATCGAGGATTTCCCGCAGAAGTTTTCCGAATCCAGGCACAGTTCGCCCGTCCTATGCTCTACGCACCCGCTGTACAAAGAGTATGCCGCGCAGTTCGAATTCGATCGGCCTTCATTCGTCCGAAGGCTCATTCCCGAGGCCATCAAGGTTTTCTGCGATCCGGGAGACGACATAGGATAGAACCGAATGCCCAAAGAGCGTTTCCATATCTACCTGGCCGATCAACTCGTGAAGGGGGGCGAGATTCGGCCGCCCGTTTTGTTCGATATCCCTGCTTTTTTTATCGGCGCCGTTTCCCCGGACATCTTCTACTATGACCCGCCGTTCTTCTCCCTGTCGGCCTTGGGCGATTGGCTTCACAGCCTCATCGAGCGGGATGGAATCGCCACGATTTACGACTGGATCTCGAAAAAACCGTTTGAAGAAGCCAACGCCGAGGCGATCTCCTGGGCTCTTGGCGTCGCCTGCCATTTCATGGCCGACGCCCTCTGGCACCCGCTGATAGAAGAATTGAGCGACGGCGGCCTCGACGGGATCTACAGCGGGTCGCAAAGGCTTACCCCGGTAGAGCGTCACAGACTGATCGAGTCGGAAATCGAAGCCTTCTGGCTTGCAAAGTCTTGCGAGGCGAAAAAGATCGACTATCTGCCCTCGGATTTTGGCGGGAAGCGGGGCCGGCTTCTCGAAATCGCCTCCCATTATCGAAGATTCCTCGAGTTCGCAGGCGCCGCCGCGCCGGCTCGCTTTTCAACGGCGCCTGCTCCGCTCGCCGGGCTTTCGGAGAGGAGGATCGTGAGATGCTTCCTGTGGCAGAACTTTCTACTGAGATTGTTTGCAAACAGGACGGCGGGCAGCCGAAGGGACCTGCTGCTCTCTTTTCCTCCGACGCGCTTTGTGGGGGCACTGGTCGATCCTGTCCGTCCCTTCCTGCCCGCCCTGTTCGCGCGCAGGGTGCCTGAGGAAAGCAACCCTTTCAGCGACTCTTTCATGAATCGGGCCTTGAGTTCTTTTAAGACCGACTGGCGTGTTCTTATCGAGCAAATAGAAGCAAAAGCGCCAAAATAGAGAAATCATCCGGGGCCATGGCAGATTGCATTTGCTTCCTGGACCGGGGACTGTGCTATCAAAAAATAGGTCCTATTCGACCCATAGGACCTATATCCAATCCCCGGCCGGCGCCGAAGTGGCGGAAAACGCCATCATCTGCCTTCTTACCCCGCTCGTGCCTGCAAAACAGCCCTGACGATCCCTTCGCGGTCGATGCCTTCAGCGCTGTAAAGCTCTGCGGGTGTTGCGGAAAAGCCGTATTTTTTCACTCCGAGCCGGACCAGCCTGCACGGCCGACCATTTTCGGCAAGGGCTCCCGCCACCATAGAGCCAAGACCCGTATCCGCATGGTGGTCCTCGACGGTCACGATGAGGCCGGTACCTGCGGCCCTGGCGATCGATTCGCCGTCGAGCGGCCTCACCGAGGCAAAATTGAGCACCGCCGGCTTGACGCCGTGAATCTTTGCCAGGTCATCGGCCGCCTTCACAGCTTCGTGGACAGGCGCCCCGCAGGCGATTACTGCCGCATCGGCGCCCTGCCGGAGCCAGTCGGCCCTGCCGGGAGAAAACCGGTAATCGCCGCCGAATGCCGGATTACCCGATTCATCGAGGATCGGAGCGAGTTTCGATCTGCCCATGCCGACAAAGAAGTTGCCCGGCCGCTCGGCTATGTACCGGACGATCCTGTCGGTCTGGTTGGGATCGGCGGGCATGAATATCGAAAAGCCGAACAGGTTTCTGAGCAGGCTTATGTAGTCGATGCACTGATGCGTCTGCCCGTCTTCCCCCACGTCCAGCCCGAGGTGAGTGCAAACCAGCTTGAGGTTCGTCGCGTTTATGTCGTTCAACCTCATCTGATTGAAAACTTCCGTTACGCCGAACACTCCGAATGTGCTGAAGAAGACAGCGAAGCCCTCCCTGCTGATCGCGCCCGAAGCGGTCGCCGTATGGTGTTCCTGGATTCCGCATTCGAAGAAGGCGTTGTCCGAGACCTTGCGGAGGCCTTCCATCTTCACCGAGCCTTCCAGGTCGCAGGTAAAGCCGACGATCTTGGGAACCTTGCCGGAGTTGTTCAGCCGGGCGAGGTCTTCGAGGGCGGCGCCGTAAGCGGACCTGTTGTCGGTCGAAACACCCGGGCCGTAAGTTCTGGGCTCGCCGGTCTCGATTTGAGCGGGATAGACGAGGTCCCTCGATAAACACTTTTCCGCTTTGGGGCTTACGGCCCGCTTTTGCTTAAACCCGGCGATCGGATTATCCAGCCCAAGCTCATCGAGCGCCTTCGCCGCGTCCGATTCACTCAGCACCGACCCGTGGTATTTCGCCTTGTTTTCCATAAACGACACGCCCTTTCCCATTACGGTCCGGGCAATAATAGCCGACGGAAAACGCGGGTCTCCGGCTTCGCAGAGGTAAACCTTTCGCAGTGCCTGAAAAACCTGCTCGAAATCATGGCCGTCTTCGATATAGACCACATTCCAGTGCGCGGCGGCATAGTCGGCCCTGACGTCCTGGGGCATGACCGCGTTGGTGCTTCCGCCGATCTGGAGATGGTTTCGGTCGATCAGGCAGGCCATGTTGTTGAGGCCGTATTTCGCGGCGAACCGGCGGGCTTCCGAAATCTGGCCTTTTTGCTGTTCACCGTCACCCATGAGGACGAAGACCCTGTTCCTTTTCTCCTGGAGCTTGAGGGCGAGCGCCATACCCGCGCCGGCGGAAAGGCCCTGCCCCAGCACCCCGGTGTTCCATTCGACCCCCGGAACGCAGGATTCGACATGACCGGCGAAGGCCGATCCGGCGCGCCGGAACCCTGCGAGGAAATCTTCTTCTTCGATGTAGCCGAACTCGCTCAGCACGCTGTAGACGCCCGGGCTCACATGCCCCATGCTAACGACCAGCCGGTCGCGCCCGTCCCAGCATGGATCGCCCGGAGCGTGCGAGATGGTGCTGTAGAGCATCAGAAGAAGATGAAGCGAGGACATCGAGCCGCCCGGATGGCCGCTGCCGGCAAGCGTTGTGCTGACGATTATGCGGCGCATGCAGCGCAGCCACATCTCATGGAGGGTTCTTTTCTGCTCCTCGCTCAAAGAAGCCTGGTCAAGCGAAATTCTAAACATTTAATTCTCCGCAATCGATCGGTCTATATTATGCTGTTCGCCAGTGCCGTGACCGGGGTTTTCGCCAAGATTATCGAGGACCGAATCCACGAGGTCCCCTACCGCCTTTACGAAGGGGGTATGGCCGTTGCCGTTCAGCAGCGGATTTCCACTGTCTCCTCCCTCGACCACACCGGGATCGAAGGGCAATTCGCCGAGGAACCGCACCTTCATCGCGGCTGAAGTCCTGCGGCCGCCACCGGTTTTGAAAATAGGAATAAACTGGTTGCAGTGGGGGCAAAAAAGCCCGGACATGTTTTCTACAAGCCCCAGAATATGCATGTCCACCTTGCGGCAGAAATTTATGGATTTTCTGACGTCGGAAAGCGCCACTTCCTGGGGCGTGGTAACGATGAGCGCTTTGGCGTCGGGAACGAGCCTGGATATGCTAAGCGCCTCATCCCCGGTGCCGGGCGGCGAATCGATCACCAGAAAGTCGAGATCGCCCCAATTGCAATCGGCGAGAAACTGCTGTATGACGCCGTGCTTTATAGGGCCTCGCCAGATTATCGCGGAATCGGTATCGTCAAGCATCGATTCGATCGAGACGATCTTCAGGTTCGGTCCATATTCGTAGGGAAGGATCTCCTGTTCGGCGGTGATGTTGAGCTTGCCGTGGAGCCCGAACATCTTTGGAATGGAAGGTCCGTGCAGGTCGATATCCAGGAGCCCGACCCGGTATCCGTTCCTCCGGGCGAGACCCAGAGCCAGGTAGCTGGCGACGCTGCTCTTGCCCACTCCCCCCTTGCCGCTCATTACCAACACCTTGTTCCTGATGCGCGAAAGCTTGCAGCTTAGAAGTTCCTCCCTGGACTTTTTCTCTCCGGAACTCTTGCAGCTCGCGCACGATTTCTGATCGCATTTCATATCAACCCCGCTCCCCCCGGTGGTAAGCTCTGAACCTGCGGGCCGAAGCCCCGGCATTGGGCCTTATACCGGGAAAATGACTCCGAATCAAAACACATTAAATTAGAAGTTATTTTCAACCAAGTCAACCTCGGGATCGAAATCCCGACTTTTTATTGTAAACTTTATATGCAGCCATCAACAGCCGTTTTAGCGCCTAAATTCGCCTGAAACAAAAATTCCTGCGCCCGGGCGCCATCCGTCGAATGGGGACCCGAGCCGTTCTCAATCGATCAATCCCCTCGGCATGAGCGCCGGGGGGTAGAATACCCCATACTTTTTACCGGTATCGTTTACTTTTCCCCCCGATGCTGCTAACATCGGCACATCTCTCAGATCGAGAAGCATTTTCCAATATCCGCTTCGGATAACCTTTTAGCAAGGGCGTTTCATGGAAAGACACGTTTGTCTTCTGGATGCCTTTCAATTGGAATTCAACCTGGACGAAGAGCAGAAGCGGCGCCTGCAGCATTCCTTTTTTATCGAACGGCTTGCGCTGGCCGATGCGTTCGAAGAGATCGCGATTACCGACGAAAGCCGCATCCTGCGGGTGATGGCCAAACATCTCGGGATCCCGATGCTGGTGCGCGAGGACTATCCCGAGAAGCCGGTGCTTCTGGAAGGCGTTTCGATGTCTTTCCTTCGAAAACACGCCATCTTGCCCATCCAGGTGGAAAGCGGCAGGGTGCGTGTCGTGGTGAACGATCCGATGAACCTGCCGGTTTTGAACGCGGTGTCGAACTATTTCGGCGGAATGGAGCTGGGCCTTTGCCTGGGCCAGCGCGAGGAGATCCGCACGGCGATCGACCGGCTCTACGGGACCGCTGCCCGGGAAGCCGAAGAGCAGTCCGTAATGGCGGTCGACGCAGGCGGCTTCGAAGACGATCTGGAGCACCTCAGGGGGCTGGCTCAGGAGGCGCCCATCGTTCGCCTCGTAAATGTGCTGATCTCGCGAGCCCTCGATATGCGGGCCTCGGACATACACTTCGAGCCCTTCGAACGGTCGTTCCACGTCCGATGCAGGGTGGACGGCGTACTCTTCGATCTGGATCAGCCGCAGAAGACGATGCAGTCGGCCATCGTGAGCCGGCTGAAGCTTATGGCCAACCTCAACATAGCCGAACGGCGCCTGCCCCAGGACGGCAAGATCAAGATAAGGTTCGGAAACCGGGAAGTGGACATTCGTGTTTCGACCGTGCCCACCATATACGGAGAGAGCGTGGTCCTGAGGCTGCTTGCCCAGGAGAGCGTAGAATATGACCTTGGCAACCTGGGCATGGGAAAAAAGGCCCTCGATTATATCGAGGGCCTGATCGAGCGTCCGTATGGAATGGTGCTTGTCACCGGGCCCACAGGCTCGGGGAAGACGACGACCCTCTACGGAGTGCTAAAGAGGCTCAACACGGTCACCCGCAAGATCATCACGGTCGAAGATCCTGTCGAATACCAGATAAACGGAATAAATCAGATCCAGATAAAGCCGCAGATCGGGTTAAACTTTGGCAATACGCTGCGCTCCCTGGTCCGCCAGGACCCCGACGTTCTGCTCATAGGCGAAATCCGCGATAAGGAGACCGCCGATATAGCCATCGAATCGGCCCTGACCGGGCACCTGGTGCTTTCGACGCTTCACACCAACGATGCGCCTGGCGCAATTACGCGCCTTCGCGACATCGGCATCGAGTCTTTCCTCATGGCCGATTCTCTTCTCACCGTCATGGCCCAGCGCCTCATCCGGGTGTTGTGTCCTCACTGCAAGGAGCAGTACAAAGCCCGCGAAGAGGATCTGGTAAAAATCGGCGACATATTGCCCGAGCTTCCCTTAAGCGTCAGTCTATACCGCAACAAGGGGTGCGAAAGGTGTGGCTATACGGGCTATAAAGGCAGACAGGGAATTTTCGAGATACTGCCGGTAAACGAAGTGGTGAAATCGGCCATTGTAGCGGGCAAAGACGCCGGAAACATTGCGCGGATAGCTTCGGAGTTCGACTACCGCCCGCTTGCCCACAACGGGTTTCAGAAGGTGATCGAAGGGATAACGAGCCTGTCCGAAGTACTCAGGGTGACAAGCCTTTCGGTCTAGTGGAGCGACTCAGGTCCCGAGGGTTTTCTTATGGCTTCTTTCCAATACCAGGCGCGCGATTCCAGCGGGGCGACTCACCGGGGAGTGATGGAAGCGCTTTCGGAATCGGACGCCGCAAGAAAGCTCAAGTCGAGCAAACTGTTCCCGGTCAGCATCAAAGCGGCAAACGGCCGCAGGAAGCGACGAATTCCCGAAGAGCACATCATCCGCTTTTTTTTCGATCTCTCCGACCTTATGGTCGCGGGCCTGCCGCTCGACCGTGCGCTCAGCCTGATAAGCGCCAATCAGACCCACAAGCGCTTTCAGCGAGTGGTGCAGGAGCTGTTCGAAAGCGTTCAGGCCGGAAACGATCTTTCGGGCGCCATGAGTCAATACCGGGACGTATTCGGCGCCCTTTCGGACCACATGATAAGGGCCGGTGAGGCGAGCGGCGCGCTGGGACCCATCTTGAAGCGGCTGGCCCAGTATCTCGAACAGCGGCGCATATTTCGCCAGTCCATGATGTCGGCAATGATCTATCCGGCTATTCTTCTGAGCACCTCGACGGTTTCGGTTGTAATACTGCTGGTTTACGTCATTCCAAGGTTCGGGCAGATTTTCCACGAACTGAACCAGCCTGTGCCTTTGATCACGCAGGTCTTGATCGATACGGGCCTGTGGCTCAGACAATACGGCTGGGCAGTCCCGCTCGTCGCTGCGGCGGCGCTGCTCGCGGGAAAATACCTCCTTCGCAGGCCGGGGGGGCGCCGAGCTTTGGATAAGTTTCTGTTCCAGTTTCCTTTTTCCCGTTATTTAATCCTGTTTAGCGAAATGACCCGCTTCTGTCGAACGCTTGGAACGATGCTCGAGTCCGGGGTGCCGCTCCTCAGGGCGCTCACTCTCGGCCAGGGGTTGATAATGAACGGCCGTCTGCGCGAATCGATGGACCCGCTGCACCAGGAAATAAAGGTCGGGCGTTCGATGAGTAATTTTTTCCGCTCGCGTGCCGCCTTTCCCGCCCGGATGGGAACGATTCTGCGCATATCCGAGGAGCAGGGCAACCTCGGCGCCGGTCTGCTCTCCCTTTCGGAGTACTTTGAAAAAGAACTGCAAAGGACGCTCCAAAGAATCATGACCATGGCCGAACCCCTGGTGATCCTGTGCACCGGCGGCTTTATAGGCGTCATAGTCATGAGCATGTTTTCGGCCATCTTTGGAATCAACAACATCAGGTTTTAGAACTGCGCCGGGCGAGCCGATTTGCGGCGATATTGCCGCCGCAGGGTTTGGAAGCGGGAGAAAAGAGCAGATCCTCATG
>JAJYTC010000146.1 GCA_021793275.1 Deltaproteobacteria bacterium
CGATTGGTGGGGAGTAATACATCTGGCGGCAATTGGCGGCGGAATGGTGTTCGGGGCACAGGTCGGGGCGCATTTCTCCTCCAAGGTCAAGGCGGTGTGGATCGTCAGAGCCCTTGCCGCAGCATTGGGGGCCGCGGGGGTCAAGATGATCCTGGCCGCCCTGGCTGTCTAGCCGCGCGGTGAACAGCCTGGAAAGGGCCGGTGCCTGTAATCATTATTTCGAGAGGCTCCTACAGCTACGGAAAGGAAACGTATATAGCCTATTTCCGCGAAGCCTTGCTCCGCCGTCTCCTCGATGACAATATCATCTATCACGGCTTGGCCGGGCAATTTTTCGTAGCAGAGGTCTCACATGCTCTCAAGGTCAGGATTATCGCCGCTATCAAAGATCGGGCAGCTTTGGAGATGCGGCATCTTGGGGGAGGGGCGCAGCATGAGGTCATGAAGCAACTCGAAAAAGACGACGAGCAGCGCCGCCGATGGAGCCGGTATCTCTATGGCATTGATATCGGGGACCCAAGCCTGTACGGCCTGGTGATACACATCGGCAAAATGGGCTGTGACGAAGCCGTGGAGACCATCGCCGAAACCGCGGCAATGGAGTGTTTTCAAGCCACCGAGGCTTTCGACTATACATGCGGATGTCCCCATCCACATGGGCAAAACATTTTTCGCAGCTAAGGCCGCAGGGGGCCAATGCCGCATGAGCAAGCAAACTTCTTGGCAAAAAACCGCAGGGAAAACCGACTCGCTCAACGCTGCTTTCTTGTGGTAGAATAAATGGCAAAAGGAGTGACCACCATGCTATCAAAAGGCACAGAGATCCTTAAAGAGGCGTTGTCACTTCCCCCCTCCGAACGGGCGGAAATCGCGGAGCATCTGCTGGCGAGCTTGGACCCCCCTTCTCAAGAGGCAATCGATGCCTTGTGGGCGAAGGAGGCGGAAGAGCGTCTGGATGCGTTTGATCGCGGCGAATTTAAGGCGATTCCGGCCAAACAGGTTTTCGAGCAACTGGATAAGAAATCCTGATGGACGTTCAGTTCCTTGAGCCTGCGAGGCGGAGTTTTTGGAAGCTGTCGACTACTATACTAACATTCATAAATAACCGAACATTGCTTTTCATCTCACGCATTGCGATACCTTGCCGCAAGATTTTGCAGTTGGCCTTTGTAGGAGCGGCTTCCAGCCGCGACGTGGCCCCCCGATCTTGAACCTGATCTGGTATGAGTCTGTTTTTACGACCCTCCAATGTTCGGTAATTAATGACGATCTTAGTAACTCGCAAGGCGAGGGGTTGGGTTTGGAGTTTTCCAAGGAGGTCCAAGCGTCTATCCTCAGAATTATCGAATACCCTGAAGCGTGGTCCCTCATCTCAAAGAGAACAAGACGCTGCCGGACCAAGCGCTTTCCCTATGGAATCATCTATCAGGTCAGGGGCAATACCTTGCTCGTCATTTCCATAATACATCTTCACCGCGACCCCACATCATGGAGGGCGCGAATTCCGAAACCGCAACACTAAGACCGCGGGCAAATTCCGCATAAGCCGTCGTTCATTCGAACGGCGATTCAAGCGGGCCGTGGGTGTCACGCCTTTGGGTTATCAGCAGCAATTGCGGGTGGAGACAGCAAAAAGCCTCCTGGAGGAGGGCGGTCGAAGTTTCAACGAGATCACGTCTATGGTCGTCTACGAAGACGCTCCTTCAGGCGCCCCCGCCTCCGCGAGGCCATGGTGTCCGCGCCACCCCGGTTTTTCGCCGCTTTTCGTAAATCCCTTTCTGCCCCCCCTTTCTAAAAGGGGGACAGAAAGGGCGCGCCCCTTTCTGGGTTTCAGGGCGCCTCGGAGGGAGGTGAGTTATCGGGTTAGAAGCCTAATCCGCCTGCCTCCTGATGAAGGTGGGGATGTTCAGGTCTTCTTCTTCATGATTTCGACCGCTGCGGGTAATCATTTCGAGGAGGGTCCTCCTCTTCTGGGCCGGCTGATGCATTTCGCGATCGGCTTCGATGTCATCCATCGACTGAACGGCCTCCATCTTGGGCAGTCTTTGCCGCACGGCGGGCGGGACCTGGAGAATGTCGTAATCGATCGCCGGCACGACGCTCTCCGGCCTCATTCTGCGAATAGGCCTGACCACAGACTGTTGTTCGACGCCTTTTTTCTGAGCTATTTTTCCAATGCCTGTGGCGATCACCGTAACGCGAATCTCATCGTCCATGTTTTCGTCTATCACCATACCCAGGATGATATTGGCTTCGTCGTTAACCTCTTTCTGAATTATGGAAAGCGCCTCTTCGAATTCGTGCATGCTCAGGTCGGTGCCTGCGGAGATGTTGATGAGGGCTGCCCGCGCGCCGTGAATGGAGACGTCCTCCAAAAGCGGGCTTGAAATTGCCTGCTGGACGGCCTGGGATGCCCGGTTTTCGCCGCGTCCCACGCCGGTGCCCATGAGCGCTAGCCCCATTTCTCCCATCACCGTTTTGACGTCGTTAAAATCGACGTTAATATAGCCCTGTTTTATAATCAGATCGGAAATGCCCTTGACGGCGTAAAGCAATACGTCGTCCGCCCTTTTTATCATTTCCAGGAAGGTGGAACGTTTATCGGCGAGGCACAGGAGGCGGTTGTTGGGGATGGTGATAAGCGTGTCAACGGTTTCCTGCAGCGTCTTGAGGCCATCTTCAGCATGACGCAGGCGAACCTTTCCTTCGACCATGAAAGGTTTGGTTACCACTGCAACGGTCAGCGCGCCGATTTCCTTGCAAATCTGGGCTGCGATAGGGGCGCCGCCGGTCCCTGTGCCCCCGCCCAACCCGGCGGTTATGAACACCATGTCGCTGCCGTTGACCGCTTCACGGATTTTGTCAATGTCCTCCTGGGTAGCTTTAGCTCCCATTTCAGGTTGTCCGCCGGCGCCCAGGCCCCTGGTCAGATTGGTTCCAAGCTGAATTTTCGTCGGCGCCAGATTTCTCTCGAGCACCTGCCAGTCGGTATTGGCAGCAATGAAGTTGACCCCTTCGAGTCCGGCTGTGATCATGTTGTTAATCGCGTTGCCACCGCCCCCTCCTATTCCCAGAACGGTAATCTTTGCCCTGTTGCTGACTCTGGTATGTTCCATCGTCGTCTGTTCCATACTGAGCACCCCCCTTTTGGTCGCTTTCCTTGCCATAATCTCTCCGCCTGAAAAGCCCTAAAATTCAAAGCCGCCCGCCCTGCACCGGGCAGGGCCGCCTATTACCAAAATTCCTTCCACCAGCGCTTTATCATTTCCCAAACGGGTCCCATTTTGCTCCGGGAATCCCGCATCGGCATCCCGCCGCCGTGATCTCTTCCATAGAGCAGAAGTCCCGTCGCCGTCGAGTAAATCGGGTTTTTCACCACGTCGCCCAGGCCGCCGAAATTGGACGGGACCCCGATTCTTACCGGCATGTCGAACACCATTTCAGCAAGCTCGCGAATCCCGGGCAGCAGCGAGACGCCCCCGGTGAGCACCACCCCTGCGTGCAGCGATTCGATCATTCCCGATCTGACAAGTTCCCACTCGATAATGTCCAGAATTTCTTTTACCCGCGCTTCGATAATCTGGATCAGAATCGACTGCGCAAGCTGGCGCGACTTCTGGCCGCCAACCGATCCCACCTCGATGACTTCCTGCTGGTCTTCCGTTTCAATCAAGGCGGAGCCATACTTTTTCTTGATCTTTTCGGCTTCGTCCATTGCGCAGCGCAGGCCAACCGAGATGTCCGAAGTAATATGATTTCCGCCAAGCCCGACCACCGTCGAATGGCGGATCCCGTTGTTCTGGAAGACCGCTATTTCACTGGTTCCCCCGCCGATATCTATGAGCGCCACGCCCAGTTGCTTTTCGTCGGGGTCCAGCACGGCGCCGCTCGACGCCAGCGACTCGAGGACAACGTCCTGGACCTGCAGGTGTGCCCTTTCGCAGCATTTCACGATATTTTGGACCGCACTGGTCATTGCGGTTATGATGTGCACCTTCGCTTCGAGCCGTACTCCGGCCATTCCGATCGGATGGTGGATGCCGTCCTGGTCATCTACGATATACTGCTGGGGCAAAACGTGCAGTATCTGCCTGTCGAAGGGAAGGGCGATCGTTTTGGCCGCATCGAGGACCCTCACGACATCCGAAGATGTGACCTCGCGGCTCTTTATAGCGATGACTCCATGGCTGTTCAGGCTTTGGACGTGCGTACCGGCGACGCCCGCAAACACAGAGGAGATCTCGCAGCCGGCCATCAGCTCGGCTTCTTCGACCGCTTTTTTTATGGAATTGACCGTCTGGTCGATGTTTACGACGACTCCTCCCCTCAGCCCGGCAGAAGGATAGGTCCCCACGCCCACTATGTCGACTCCCTCACCGGTGACTTCTCCGACCACGGCGCAGACTTTGGTGGTGCCAAGGTCCAAACCGACGATCAGTTCCTCTCTCTTCCCCATGGGGCTCCTTTCAAACTGCCCGAGATGCAATCAGCCCGACTGTTTTGCCGTCCCCTGATCCGGTGCGGAAACAGGGAATTGTCCATCCAAATATGCCCTGCCGGGATAATCGAGATCGATCCGGGTCACCAGATCGCTCCACCCCCGCTCATTCAGCGTATCTATCACGTCTCTCAACTTTACCAGCTTTCGTCCGAAATCCTCTTTGCCAAAGTAGACCGGAACAGCCCTTTGGCCCATGATGAGCGTGAATCCGCTTTCGCTCCACCGGCATTCGTCGATGGCTGAGCTGGACAGCCAAGTTTTCGAACCATCCAAAGCCGAAAGCAGCTTGCTGATGTGTCGGAGGCTGCCGGCTGAAACCGAGTCGCCCGGCCTGACATCGGGATCGCAAAGCCCTGTTATAAGAGGCGCCGAGTTCTTTTGACCCGGCCCCGTTTCGGCGAAAAGGATCCCTTTGGAGTCCATCAGCATATCACGCCCTCCGCATGCGACAACGGCAACAGGTTTGCGCTCGTCTATCGCCGCCACAATGCGCCCTCTCCACTCAAGCCTCACGGAAGCCTTATCGACTACAGGCAACCTGTCCAGGCGACCTGCGACCCGTTGGGCATTGATGCCCAGAACGCATTCGCCTCTTTTCAGGCCCATTGCGTCCAGGACCTCGGTCCGATTGAGCCTCTTCATCCCGGTAACGTCAATTTGTTCCAGTTTGAACCATTGCCCATGGACGATCTTATAGTAGAGCTGTGAAAGGCCTGCGCCGAGAGTCAGAACAAAGCAGAACCAGATGGAAATGACAAAAAAATCACGAAAAGCGCTAAAATTGCCTTTGAAACGGTCCCACTTGCGCCCCTGATACTTATTTCTTTTCAATTTCCTGGGTTTTATCATTGGGCCGGATTTCTACACAGCTGTTTTAAGTATACGAATTTCTCGTTCCAAACGCACGCCAAAAGTTCCATAAACTATATTTTCAGTCTTCTCTATGAGCTCGACGATCTCCTTCGCTGTGGCCTTGCCGCGATTCACAATCCAGTTGGCATGTTTTTTCGAAATCTCGGCGTCTCCTACCCTATAACCCTTGAGGCCGGCTTTTTCTATTAACGCTCCGGCGAATTGACCCGCAGGGTTCTTGAAAATCGAGCCGGCGGAAGGATAGCGCAGAGGCTGCGACTTTCTGCGCTTTTTCAGTAAGGTTTCCACCCGCTCTTTTAGCACGCGCTTTGGACAAGCCCCCAGTTCGAAGCAGGCGCCAAGGATTATGCAGTTTTCCGCAATGCCCATCGTGCGGTAGCCCGGGCTGAGCTGTTGCCTTCCAACCGAGCGCTTTGAGCCGTCGCAATCGAGCAGGTCGATGTGTACGAGGCAGTCCGAAATAGCGCCCGAAAAAGTCGAAGCGTTCATAAAGAGCGCTCCGCCCACGGTTGCCGGCACCCCCGCAAGCCCCTCAAGCCCTTCGAGGTCGTTTTCGATACAAAACCGTATGAGCTCGGCCAGCTTGGCGCCGGCCCCGGCGTAGACAACGCCTCCGCCTTGCGTTTTGCGGCTGTCGGGCAGCAAGCCATTGCATGCCAGGTGAAGCTGAATGACCACCATGTCCCAAACTTCGTCCGGGGCCAGGACGTTGCTTCCCTCGCCCAGGATGATGAACGGAACACCCAGTTCCCTGATCGAGTCCAGAAGGGCGAAAAGCGCTCTTTCGCTTCGAGGGCGGGCAAGCAGCCGCACCGGCCCTCCGACCCGGAAGGTGGTGTGCCGGGCAAGGGGCTCATCCCTGCGGATTTCGACATCCGGAATCGATTCAAGAACGCGAAGTGTCGAGTTCATCGGCTTTTTCCACTGCTCCGGAGGCTTTCGAGAAGCGATTCGCCAACCTGCAAAATGTTGCCGGCCCCCAGGGTCATAACCACGTCTCCCGGTCTTACCATCGCTCCGAGCTGTTCGCGCATCTCTTCAAGGGTCGGGCAAAAATGGAGTTCATGATGCCCATGGGCCGCTATTTCCTCCGCGAGCCTGCGGCCCGTTACGCCGGGTATTGGCTTTTCGCTCGCCGCATAGATTTCGGATATGAGCAGGGCGTCGCAGTGATAAAAACACCGGGCAAACTGTTCAAGCAGGGCTTGGGTGCGGCTGTAGCGGTGCGGCTGGAAAGCTATTATGCGGCGGCGATCGGGATAACAGCCTGCAAGGGTTTCCAGCACGGCCCTTATTTCAGTCGGGTGATGGCCGTAATCGTCGAGGACCAGAACTCCCCCGGCTTCTCCCTTTATTTGGAACCTGCGCTGGACGCCCGTCATATCGCGCAGGCCGGCCTGGACCGCCGGCCAGGGAATCTCGAGCTCATGAGCCACGGCGACCGCCGCAAGCGCATTGAGCACATTGTGGCGGCCGGGAATTTGAATTTCCATCTCGCCCAATTCCTGCGAGTCATGAAAAACCCTGAACGTGCTGCAAAGACCGCAGGTTTGGACCTGCCTGGCCTGGAAATCGGCCTGGGACGAAAATCCGTAGGTCGCAAACCTCTTCTCGACGCGCGGCAAAATCGCCTGGATGTTTTCGTCCTCGAGACACAAAATGGCCTGCCCGTAAAATGGGACTTTATTCATGAACTGCAGGAAAGTATCGCGTATGTGCTCTATGTCGCGGTAGAAGTCGAGGTGTTCGAGATCAATGTTTGTGACCACGGCGATCGTAGGGGGAAGCAGCAGGAATGTGCCGTCGCTCTCATCGGCTTCGGCCACCATAAACTCCCCGCCGCCCAGTTTTGCATTGGTGCCCCAGGCGTTGAGCTTTCCTCCAATGACCACCGTCGGGTCGAGACCGCCACGGGCAAGCACCGTAGACACCATCGAAGTGGTCGTAGTTTTGCCGTGCGCTCCGGCAACCAGCACCGAGTACTTGAGGCGCATCAGTTCGGCGAGCATCTCCGCGCGGCGGATGACGGGGAGCTTCGGTAGCCTTCGGGCCGCCTGCAGTTCGGGATTTTCTTCGGAAATTGCCGATGAGGCCACCACGACGTCGGCGCCCGCAAGGTTGGCGGGATCGTGGCCGGCATAGACGACCGCGCCCAGCGCGGCAAGCCTGTTCGTCAAATCCGAGGACTTCTGGTCCGATCCGCTGACCTTGTATCCGAGGTTGACAAGCAGTTCGGCTATCCCGCTCATGCCAATCCCGCCGATTCCTATAAAATGTATATGCTGATAACGTTTGAACATGATCTTTTCGTTCCGATTGAATTCATAAACGAGCCCTACTCAAAATTATCCACTCGTTTTTCACAGCTCCTGGCTATGCTTAGTAGCATCCCGATAGCGATGGAATCTGCGACGAACGCGCTGCCTCCGTAGGAAATGAAGGGAAGGGCCGTTCCCTTTGTGGGGACAAGCCCCAGCACAACCCCCATATTGAGCAGAGCTTCCAGAGAGATGAGCATCGTAAGGCCTATCGCAAGCGTGCTTCCGAAATAATCGGGGGCTTCCTTGGAAATTTCCAGACCCGTAAAAAACAGAAAAAGGAAAAGCACGCAAACCAGCAGGATACCGATAAAGCCCAATTCCTCTCCGATTACGGCAAGGATGAAATCCGTATAGGACTCGGGCAGGTAGAGAAGTTTTTCCTGCCCTGCCCCGAGGCCTTTTCCTAAAAAGCCTCCCGAGCCGACCGCTATCCATCCCTGAATGAGCTGATATCCTGAATAGAGGGGATCGACCCATGGGTTGAGAAAAGCTTCCCATCGCAACCGGCGGTACGGGACCAGGAAGACCATCCTGTAGAACGCCAGCGCGGTAAAAGGGGCCATTAGGAAAAAACAGCGGAACGGCACCCCGGTAACGGCCATCATGATGACCATAAGAAGAACGAACATGAAGACGCTGCCGAAGTCGGGCTCCTTTAGCAAAAGTATACAGAACAGGCCGCAAAGAATGAGGTAGGGCCAGAAGCTGACCCGCGGCTGCTTGATGCGGTCCTGCTTCCGCACCAGGGCGGAGCTCAGAAATAAAACCCATACCACCTTGGCATACTCGGCAGGCTGTATATGCAGTGGACCGGCTTTCAACCAGCGCCGGGCATTGTTGAATTTGACGCCGACTCCCGGAACCAGGACCAGAGCGAGCAACACGATCATGCTCAGCATCAGCACGCCCGAGTATTTTTTAAAAGAACGGTAGGGCATGCGGCTTATAGTGAACATGGCCGCGAGCCCGATAGCAATGCAAAGAAGCTGTCGCTTGAGGTAGTAGTTCGGGTTCGAGAACTTCGCGAGCGCAGGAATGGAACTGGCGCTGTAGACCATTATAAAACCGAAAGCAATCAGAAGGGACACCTCGACCCATAGCTGGACCTGCAAAGGAAGAGGCTTCCAGACGAGGCGCTGTCTTTCCTTCGAGATTTCCGCCGTAGTCTGAGGCGCATCCGAGGTCGTTCTAGGCAATTTGTTCCCCCACTGTTGCTTCGCTCAAAAATCCCTCAACTCTGCCACCAGTTCTTTGAAATGGTCTCCCCTGTGCGCGTAGCTTCGATACTGATCGAAGGAGGCGCAGGCAGGAGAGAGCAGGACAACGTCTCCCGGCGCGGCCCGGCGCACCGCCTCCCGGAACGCCGCCGGCAGGTCCGGATAAAGCCCTGCCGGGAGTGTTCCGCGCAAGTGATCGTAAATTCTCGGTCCGGCCTCCCCGAAGGCGAAAGCCCCTTTGCCCCGGGCGGCGAGAGGGGCGAGTAACGGTTCGTAGGCGCCGAGTTTGTCCCGTCCGCCGAGCAGCAGCAGCACCGGTCGGTCGAATCCCTCCAAAGCTTTTACCACGGCGCCGACGTTGGTTGCCTTCGAGTCGTCGTAGAAATCGATTCCCTCCCAGTTACGGACCCATTCGACCCGGTGCGGGAAGCCTGCGAACGTGTCAACAGCCGCCTGCATTGCCCGGGCGTCGATTTCCATGCACATGGCGGCAAGACAGGCGGCCATGATGTTTTCGCGGTTGTGTGCGCCATGAAGGCGGGTTTTTTCAAGACTTATCTCAATACCGGTCTTTCCCGGGACCATTAGCCTCACGGCGCGGCCGTCGCACGTCGCGTTAGCCGCCGAGCCGGCGCCGCCAAACGACAGGAGTTTTCCGGGAATTTCCCCCGCGCGCCTGGCGCAAACCGGATCGTTCGCGTTGATGACCGCGAAATCACCGCTCGTTTGCCTGCCAAAAAGCGAGAGCTTTGAATCCGCGTAGGCTTCAAAGCTCGAGTACCGGTCCAGATGATCTTCCGTTATATTGAGCAACACCCCGACATCCGGGCGAAAGGTGGAAGCCGTATCGAGCTGGAAACTGCTCAGTTCCAGCACGAGGACGTCGGCATGGTCCCCCGAAAGTATCCAGCGGCTTAGAGGCGTTCCAATATTTCCTCCGACGAAAGGATGCCTTCCTGCCTGTTTGAGCATTTCGCCGATCAGGGCGGTCGTAGTGGTTTTTCCGTTGGTGCCGGTTACCGCGATGACCGGCAGGCTGACCTGGCGCCAGGCCCACTCGAGTTCGCCTATTATCTCTATTCCCCGGCTTCGCGCCTGGACAAGCGGTTCTATGTCCAGGGGAATACCCGGGCTGACGATGATGCTGTCCGCACTCAGGAAATCTTCCAGCCTGTGGCCGCCCAGGCGCAAAAGCGCCCCCGCCTTCCCGATGGAATCCAGCGCGCCGTTGAATTCGGATGGACCGCGCAGATCGGTCGCACTCACTGCAGCGCCTCGGCTGAGGAGTAAACCACAGACCGCGCGGCCCGAAGCCCCGAGGCCGACGACGAGTGTTTTGGGACGACCCTTTTGCCTCAATCTCTCAATCCCCGGTCGCTCAGGATCTTCTGAACAACCTTTTCCATTGTCATTCCACGGGAGCCTTTAACCAAAATCCACGCCCCCGCGGGGGCGACCCGCCTCAAGTAATCGGCCGCTTCGGCATGATCGGCGGCATGAAAGCAGAGCGACTCATCCAGTCCCGCATCCTGTGCGCCCTTTAGCAACTCCACGCCCATGTCCCCCAGGGCGATCAGGCCTACCGGTTTTGCCGCGCCGAATGCTCTTCCCACCTCGAAATGAAGACGAGCGCTCTCGCGTCCGAGTTCGCGCATCTCTCCCAGGACCGCTACGAAGGGACTGCCCGAACTTGCGCCAAGGACCGCTTCGAGGGCGGCAATCATGGAGCCCGGATTGGCGTTATAGGTATCGTCGACCAGTACGCCCGAATCGCCGAGTTTGACGCAGCGCATTCGCTGCACGACCGGCGCAAAGCTGGCCAGGCCGGCCGCGACGTCCTCGGCCACCGCCCCGGCGCTGAGAGCCGCCGCCGTTGCGGCAAGGGCGTTGCGAGCATAGTGCGCGCCCATAACCGGAAGACTGACGGGTATCGCCAGGCCGCCGGCATTTATCCGGAAGGTGGTTTTCCCTTCGGAGACCGTGATCGGGGAACAAATCGACACATCCGCGGCCGCATCTACGCTGGAAAACGTGATTTTGCGGGCCTTGATCCCTTCGGCGAACCGGGAAAGCATCGGGTCGTCCAGATTTACCACCGCGACGCCCTCCCTGCCGAGCGATTGCCAGAGCCTTCCCTTTTCCTCCATGATGCGATTTAGCGACCCCAGCCCTTCGAGGTGGGCCGAATGAATATTGGTTATCACTGCGACGGTGGGGGAGCCTATCTGCGCCAGCCGCTCCATTTCTCCCGGAACGTTTATCCCCATTTCCACGACGGCGGCGCCATGCTCGCCGTTCAAGCCGAGCAGCGTAAGAGGAAGACCTATGAGATTATTGAAATTGCCCGTGTTCTTAAGTACTTTGCGGGTCCGGCTCAAAATTGCCGCAACCATCTCCTTGGTGCTGGTCTTGCCGTTGCTGCCCGAAACGGCGATCACCGGCATGTCGAACCTCATGCGGTGGCGGCGCGCAATTTCACCCAGTGCAAAAAGAGTATCGCTGACCCTTATTACAGCGGCTGAGGCGCCGGGATGAACGCTGACCTCTTCCGATACGATTACCGCGTCCGCGCCCTTTTTTACAGCGTCGGCAACAAAAGCGTGCCCGTCGTGGTTTTCCCCGCGAAGAGCGATGAAGCAGTCTCCCGGTTCAATACGGCGGGTGTCGGTGCAAACCGCCCGGATCGTGGTCCCCTGGTCCCCGGACAGCACCCGGCCGCCGGCATCCCCGGCCAATGTCGCTACGTTCCCGATCATATGCGTCTCATGGGACATTGCTCCATTACCCTCCAAGATAGTCCCTCACCACCAGCCGGTCGTCAAAGGAATGTCTCGATGTGCCGATTATCTGATAAGTCTCGTGGCCTTTGCCGCCGATAAAAATCATGTCGCCCGGCCGACCGGCAGCCAGTGCAAGCTCGATCGCCTTTTGCCTGTCGGCTTCCCGGATGTAGCCCCTGAGCGCCGAAATCATTTCGGCAGGCGCCAAAAGAGGGATGCCCGAGCGCTTCACCCCTTCCTCGATTTGATCGAGGATATCGTCCGGTGACTCCGAGCGGGGATTATCGCTGGTAATGATCACGACGTCCGCCTGCTCCGCAGCGACCCTTCCCATGATGGGAC
>JAJYTC010000147.1 GCA_021793275.1 Deltaproteobacteria bacterium
ACGCATTCTTTTTGAGGTAAAAAACCTTCGTCATGATTGTGGAAGGATAATCCAAAACAACGCATAGGGGTGGGCCAAATGAAAATATCAAAGTGGGCCAAATCGAGTTGACAAAATCACCACTAGGAAAAAGGATTCAATAGGCCGTACGGTGGAACGTCCATAATCCGAAAACCACCAGAAAAGGAGGACTAACCGGCGCCAAACCCTCTTTTTGCACCAATCACGCCACCTTTTCCGTCTGGTATAGCCCTCGAATTTTTCCCTGAGCCCAGGGTGAATTCCAGCAGAAGCCAATCCCACTCCGATGAAGTAGGTATCTTCATTGTGGGAGCAGTTCCAAAAAAGGGTAGCCCCATCGACACTGCAGGCTATAAAGGTCGTATTTTCTAAATTGGCTCCCAGAAATTGAGTCCCTTCCAAACGGGCATGGAATACATAGGCATGTTTCAAATTAGCCTGGCGAAGCTCAGCCTCTTCCAAATGGGCATGGTAAAGTTCGGCGCCCTCCAAATCGGCCTGTTCTAGATTAGCCTTTTCCAAACGAGTTCCACGTACATTGGCCCTTACCAAATGAGCCCTATAAAGCTGAGCCCTATCTAGATGAGCATTGAATAGATCAGCTTCTTCCAAATTGGCCTGGCAAAGCAGGGCTCCTTCCAAATGGACCGCACGTAGATCGGCACCTTTCAAATAAGCCCCATTAAGACAAGCTCCTTCTAGTAGAACGTCAATATCAAGAAGGTTCTTACGCCGCCATTCATTCCATTCTTTCAGGTCACGCTTTTGAGAGCAGCACATTAGAAGATCGTATTGCTCTTGGTTAAATTTAGGCACAGATTCATCTTTTAGTACTTTGTCTAGTTGTTTTAGATCTGTGTTTTTCAAAAGCGGCCCCTTTTTCGGCTTTGTGTCCAGTTATCGCAATCCGCAAATCCTTGTCCAGTCTAGGGAGCGTCTCTAAAATATGGACGAATGACATTGTCCAGTTATTGCAATTCTAGAATGATGCGCCGAAGCTCAGCCGTGAGATTTCTCGCTTCCGCGACGAGCTTTTTATACATTGCATCTGCTTGACTGTTTTTATCGCCTGAATCAATGTACTCGTTCAATTTGCCAAGATCCACGACGAAAAGATCAAGGCGTTTGATTAGAGCAGGATCAGAAATAAGCAGAAGCGATTTTGAAATGGCTGCATAGCTGTCAAATGAAGACCTCAGCCTTTCTGAATGAAGGCCAAATTAGGTGAACTCTCTGACCACCTCAGTGAACGACTCCAATCGCTGGCTCCGAAGCCAAGCTTGATGCTGCTGGAACGCAATCAATCTCTGCAGCCAAACAATATCAAGTAGTTTGGTGAGCAAAGCACCAAGCCCAAACGCTGAAATCAATGGAACCCATTGCATCAGTGCGCTTCCGTCCATCGCCACCCTTTGACACAGAACACTACATTTTAACTGGACAACCTTTTGTGCAGTTATTTTGATTTATGACTTTGGGGGGCCAAGACCCCGCTTTCATCAAAAGAAAAATTGCGTAATTGCTTATCTGGAAAAAACATTAGCACTTTCCCTTTTCCGTCTAGCATTACAAACCTTTGCTCACTATCGTCTGTAATTTTCATCTCCCATTCGTGACAATTGAATGGAATTTCGTATTCAAGACCGCGAATCTCTACGAGTGCTCCTTCAACTTTAATAAAATGGTTTTTTAATAAAAAGCAGGCACATTGTTTGTTTGTTGTGGTATCTACAAGGCCACAGGATGTAAGGTCCAAGGGCAAAACCTTACTCCCTGCATGGTTCCAAAAACCATCAATCGTTACGTTAAAAGTTCTGGACTTTTCACCATCCTTCAACAAGGCTTTCAACGCTTTTTCGCCACTTTCTGTCAAGCAAGCAGACCACTTTGCCTGTGAGGGAAGGGGCAACCAAGCGCGCATGTTCACAACAATTGTTTTCAAAAAACCTTTTTCATCCAGTTTCGTACTAGGCCTTAGTTCATAAAGAGAGATGGGTTTCCCACCTGTTAGATTTGAGGCTACCGCAGCATATTTTTTTGCAGGGCCGGTAAACCCTGTGGCCGAAAAAAAGATGCCTTCATTGATTGAGTCAAGGTCGGGCAGAGCTCCGCTCAATTTCTGTAAATCGCCCCGGCCAACTTTCTCGTGTTGTTCACTATAGTCTTTTGCCTCTCCCATTTTTGTGCCGCCCTCGGCAGAATGGAGAACGTCAATCTGATATAGCGTCTCTGAAAACTTCCCGCGCACGCGAGCATCGTGCTCTACCTGGCCTTTTTTTTCCAACATGTATGAAGCAATGGCGGCCAGCCGCTCAAAGGCTGTCCCTCGTTTGGGTGGGACATAACCAAAGATTTTTTCAAAAATATCCTCAATTGGCGACGTCATGGGGTGCTATCCGGATTAGTGAACAAAATGCTTAGTTTTCTAGTCTGCTGTCGAAGTATAACTAGACAAATTAGCCGGGATTTGTCCAGATTTTTGCAACGTGGAGCCCTCCCCTGTTCCATCCGATCCCCCTCTACCCAAAAGCCTTTTTTGGAATCAGGCATCCATCCTCATATACTGATATAAGGTTTCCCGGCTGATACCGAATTCCCGGGCCAGTTTCGCCTTTTGCTCGCCGGCGGCGACGCGCTGCCGCAGCTCGGCTGCCTTTTCGGCCGAGAGCGCTTTTTTGCGGCGCCGATATGCCCCCCGTTGCTTGGCGAGGGCTATGCCCTCACGCTGCCGCTCGCGGATCAAGGCCCGCTCGAATTCCGAAAAGGCGCCCATGACAGACAGCATGAGGTTTGCCATAGGCGAATCCTCGCCGGTGAATGTCAGGTTCTCCTTTATGAACTCTATGCGCATGCCGCGCCTGGTGAGGTTTTGCACCAGGCGGCGCATGCTGTGCACCACCACCGTATCGTCCTCGCGCACGAAGGAAAGCAGCGCGTCGAGTTGGGGCCGCCGGACGTCCTTGCCGGACGCCTTGTCGATAAAGACCCTATCGACCGGGACGTTTTCGAGTTGCCGTTCCGGGTTCTGATCGAAAGTGCTCACTCGAATGTAGCCGATGCGATGACCTAACACATAGCCTCCAAAAGCTAAAATGTCAGGATAGAGATTATTATTTTTCGAAGGGTATGTCAATTTCTGTCAGTACATTTGTCACTTCACCATTATTCTAACGGATAAGCGCCACAACCATGACATCAGGTTGAAGTATAGTCCAACTTGTCATGATGGACCACGGATGGAAGCTCGAACAAACCGCACCGCCTGCACCCCTCTTTTTATCCGTGCGAGAAATTGCATATTTTCATTTTAGAGGGAAAAACGAGTCCTGCCAAATCATAAGCGGGGAAGCGGAAGGTTGCACATTTTTGCACAAAAGTGCAATCAAAACGCGTGGAAAAGAGTCCTCATAGCAGGAGAATCACGGCGAGGTGTTATTCCAGAAATGCGCCTATGATCCCGTAGCCGGAATAAGCGACCCGGCTGCCATATGGATCGGGGGCTTGCCATACTACAACGGAAAACACCTTTCTGTTCGGCCATTTCGTTAATCCGAAAACCTGCGACCCGGCCGTCGGAATTTCCGTCCCGCCTGCCGGGGGTCACCTGCTCATCCTGACCAAAAGAGATGGGCGGTATGTGCCGACCGGACCGGTAGTGGACGTCGGCCTGTTCCCAGGCCTTGAGCCGGTTAGCTGTTTACGGGCCCGCTGGAGCAGCTGATTCTAAATGTCTATGGAAACGGAACAGGCTGGCAGGATCGGGGGAAAAATATTTACCGCCGGGACGGATCGACGATGAGAATTATATGGATGCGGGAGCGAAAGACCGTGTACAAGGCGTCGGCCCCGGGACCAAATGGAGAGATTACCTGCCAGGTTACTCAATCCCGAATCTCAATCAGCCCCGCAAGGTACGGAGAGGCAAAAAAGGCTATCACTTCGTCAGAGGAGGACAAGGGTGTCTTTTACAATCGAACGGGGCGCGAACGGGAGTTGCAAAAAATTACAGTCGATTCAACAGGCAAGACTTACTATGCTGTGAATGGATAGCCTCCGGCCGGCCGGGAGGTAACAGCGACGCCGCCCCTATGTGGAGCTGCAATCACATCGGCTCACCCCCCGGCACCTGACATCCCGCATCCGTTCTAGTGTTGCGTCCCATAAGTTGGTCGATAATTCAAAGAGCCTCTTCTGAAACTCCAAGAGCTTATTGACGCCGTGGACCCCGGCTTAGTCCCGCTAAGAGCGGGATTGCCGGGGTGACGAACTTGACCCTGAACAGCTATGAGTTTCATCCTCGTTCAAACCGCGTCCGAGGACGTGGCGGGGGCGCACGGATTCCGGCTAAATCCCGCTAAGAGCGGGACTGCCGGAATGACGAAGAGCCAGAAGGCCGTCCCCATTAAATATCAATGAATTTAAGGGACGCAACACTATCCTTTCGCTTCCTCGAGCTGCTCTATGAAAGCCTCTACCTTGGTTTTGGTCTGTTCATCGGAAATAAGTCTGAGATCGTTCAGATCGCCATTGATTACCAAGGCCGGGATGCCAGTGTGCGCCTGCAGCCTTTGGACCATTCCGTAACGGCAGTTTGAGTTGCCGGGACATGTTTTTGCGTCATGATAGACAATGCCGTCTCGTTTAAAAAACTCCAGCTTCTCCCGGATATATTTTTCCTTGTAATTCTCCGACCGAACGGCAAACAGCTCGGTGTAAGCCCTTGCCATGCTTTCGAAAGGCTCGGCAGGGTCCAGGGCGCTGAAAATCCAACTGCTGCAATATGTTGAGGCTATGACAGCGGCCCCGAGATCTCCAAAGAGCCGGGAATGGCCGCTAAGGCGCCCCCACACGGGCATGCCCTCCCAGTAAATGCGACAACGCTCATCGCCCTCAATTGCTCCTTCGCTCCGCTTGATACGCTCATTTAATTCTTCCAGCAGCAGCCGATATAGATCTATAACCGCTTCTGTCCCCCTGCCGATAACAGCGGGGTCCATAAGCGTTGTAGCGTCGAAAAAGGTTAAGGGAGACGGACAGGCCGCAGCGGCGGCGAGGCATTCCTCCCACAGGTCCGAGCACCGGCGGGAAAGACCGATGGTATTCTTCAACTCATCCATGTCGAGCTTCCGCCCGGCGATTCGCTCGAGCGGTTCGACCATGTTTTCCATCTGCGCGGCGATCGGGAGGATACCCGGCGGCATTGGCCGATGGAATAAGCTCGGCGGCCACCCTCCTGGTTCCGAGCAAGGCGGAGTGGTTTTCGGGAAAATAGGTTAGAAAGCCGATACTCCTTAGAATCTCGACAGGTCCAACGCTCGAACACCAGGCGATTTTCCGTTTTCGAGATCTGGACGCCTCATCGAGTTCGTAATAGTAATCGGCCATGAACCCGGCGATATCTTTCGCGGTTTTAAGTCTTTCAGCCATATCGACCTCGTCCCTGGAATATTTCCAAGCGCTGGTAGCGGCGTTTACTCAAAACCTGTAACAACATGAAGAGGCCGCATAGCTCACTCGGTTTGGTCGTTCTATTGGTCCGGCTTTCCGGCCAGACAGATCAAGGTCTGCTGCCCGCAGGCGCACAAAACCGTACGCGCGCCGTTCATGACATGCACTTTCAAATCACAAACCGTAAGAGTTCGCCCTAGTTTGACTGCTTTCGCAAGAGCCTGCAGGCGGTCGCCTTTTGCCGGTGAAAGCAAATTGATTTTGAATTCCACGGTCAGAACCGTACTGTCCGGAGGAAAGAGAGAAAACCCCGCATAACCACCGGCCGTGTCGGCAATCGCGCCCACTACCCCCGCATGAAAAAAACCATGCTGCTGGGTCAGTTCGGGACGAAAGGGGACTTCGATCATCACAGAACCTGGCTCTGCCTGAACAATCTCGGCATGCAAATAATTCATGAAGCCCTGGCGTTTGAAACTGGCGCGGATTTTCTGTTCCCATTGCGGATCGAGAGCTTTGAAATTTTCTGCCGTGTCTATACCCCTTTATACATGACGATCCAGGGATAAGTTTGCTATTCCGGCGGATAGACCAAACCGTGACCGGGGATTTCTTGGGGCTTAATTCCATTACTGAGCAACTCGGGCAACCGATCTTGACGCCTATAGATTTTAGTCCGATATTCTTTCACTTCAAGGAAAAATCCGGAGAAAAAACCGGGAGCGCGGGCACAGCCCGAGTTGCCGGCCCGTCATGAGCCAGGCGGCATCAAGGTTGGCGATGCGGCGGGCGGAGGTGATACAATCCCCGATATAATAGCTCGAGTCTCTCTTTTATTCGGGGGGGCGGTTTTTTCAGCGCGACCGCGATCCGCATCGATAAAACCGGATCGTTTCACGCGGCCGCGCATTTTAACGGGCCGCAAAGGTTCTTTGCGGCCCTTGCTTTGCGCACTTCGCTACAAAGGTTATCGGTGTTTGCCGTGATTCTGATGACCGTGTTGAAATCCTTGTCCGCCGTGCCTCATCTGCGCCCGTTGCTGCATTCCGTGTCCCTGAAATTTGCCCATCTTCCGATGCTGCGGTTGAAAGTGTTGCCCCCACCCATTGTGCCCATGCCCTCCCGGATGATGCCAGGCTTGCCCATGCCCTCCTGCATGATTCCAGCCTTGCCCATGCCCTCCCGGATGATTCCAGCCTTGCCCATGCCCTCCTGCATGATGCCAGCCTTGCCCATGCCCTCCTGCATGATGCCAGCCTTGCCCATGCCCTCCTGCATGATGCCAGCCTTGTCCATGCCATCCTGCATGATGCCAGGCTTGCCCATGACCTCCCGGATGATGCCAGTTGTGCCCCCAGGAGCGGTTGAATCCTCCATGCCACCCACGGCCCTGGCCTCGATTGTATCTCTCATAAAATCCGCGGCCGTAGCGAAAGCCTTCGCGGTGTGAGCGCCAGTAGGGATAATGGTGCATAAAAAAGTGCCAGTAATGGGGATGTCCGTGATACCAGGCCCACCATCGGGGGCCGTACCAATCTCCTGGTCTGACGATATAGAAGGAGGGATAAGCGTAATAGGGCGCCCATCCGTACAGGGAACCAAAAAAGTAGTACAGGACGCCGTTCAAGAACCAATCACCATTGTAGTAGACCCAAGGCGTGCTAGGCCCCACCCATGGTTGCGCATAAGCATTCGGCGGCGGGGGTGCATACCCGCCGTAGTCCTGAGCATGAGAAGGCGAAGGGACTATAGCGACAATTCCTCCAGCCAACAAAAACACGACCATTAGAACGAGAGCAATTTTTTTCATAGTTCACCCCTGAGGAATTGCTTTGAGGCGGAATAATGCATGAAATTCCGCTCCTTGCACTCAAATTCCATGTTGTGGTCTAAATTTTGCCTGAAAAGCTTGTGTTTCGCCCGGGAAATCGCCGACACCATACAATTTTCCCGATTCAATATGCAACTAAAACTTACATGAGAATGGTTTCGGAATCCCTGACGACGGGGAGCTTCAACGAAGGGCTAAGCAGTGAAGACACCGGAGATCCCGGGCGCGGTGAGGGCCGACACGGACTTTTACAGAAACTCGGGAGAAAGAGAAAAGACTCCGGCTTCGCATGCCCCTCATCCCGGGTTATAAGAACATGACGGAACGGCCGAGAACAGGAAATGGTAACTTTCGAACAGGAGGCGATCCGGAGTGGATACTGAAGCGATTAAGCGATTTGGATATGAGCACGGGGCCTCTATTGTCGGCGTGGCGGATGTTGAGGCGCTGGTAAACAAAAAGGTGCAGATCGATTACAGTGTTTTGCCTGAGGCAAAAAGTGTCATTTCGATTGCGGCGGCGCATAGCTCCACTGCCCTCGATTGCGGCAATATCCAATTGATGCAGTCCGATACGATATTTACCTATCGCACTGCGGACTCAGTCGCCATGCATATGGCCAGATATCTGGAGAAAAACGGTTACAAGGCCTTGGCGGTCCCAGCCTTTATCCCTATTGACATGAGTCCGGGCAAAGACGGCATGATCGGTCTGGTGGATCACAAGGCAATCGGGGCGGAGGCGGGCGTAGGCGCCTTCGGGGAAAGCGGGTTGCTGGTGACCCTGGAATTCGGACCGAGGGTGAGGCTATCTTCCGTACTGACCAGCCTCGAACTGGAGCCGACCCCTCCTTTGGCCGATGAATGCTGCACTCATTGCCTGAAGTGTGTGGATTCATGCCCGTCCAAAGCGCTTTCCGGCGGGGGTAAAATCGACAAAAAAAAATGCGGCGGTGAAATATTCAAATATGGCCTGCGTGGCTGGATGAGATTTTGGAAAGACGCGGCCGGAGCAAATAAAGAAGAGTTGGATGCTCTGATTCGAAGTCGGAATTTCAAAGAATTGTGGCAAAATTTCATGACAGGCAATTATTATTATTGCTGGAAATGCCAGAGCGCGTGTCCGCTCGGAAGAGCCTAGCGGGGGCCATCCGGATGAGACGGTGTTGAGTTCGATTGGATTAGCAATCACATCGCCCCCCCTGACGGGTACCGGATATCGGACTTTCCGCCCCCGGCACCTGGGGTCCGACATCCGTTCCAGCCTTTCGCTTCTTCGAGCTGCTCTATAAAAGCCTCTACCTTGGTTTTGGTCTGTTCATCGGAAATAAGTCTGAGATCGTTCAGATCGCCATTGATTACCAGGGCCGGGATGCCTGTGTGCGCCTGCAGCCTTTGAGCCATTCCGTAACGGCAGTTCGAGTTGCCGGGACATGTTTTTGCGTCATGATAGACAATACCGTCGCATTTAAAGAACTCCAGCCTCTCCCGGATATATTTTTCCTTGTAATTGTCCGACCTGACGGCAAACAGCTCGGTGTAAGCCCTTGCCATGCTTTCGAAAGGGTTGGCAGGATCCAGGGCGCTGAAAATCCAAGTGCTGCAATATGTTGAGGCTACGACAGCGGCCCCGAGATCTCCAAACAGCCGGGAATGGGCGCCAAGGCGCCCCCACACGGGCATGCCCTCCCAGAAAATGCGAAAACGCTCATCCCCGTCAATCGCTCCTTCGCTCCGCTCGATACGCTCATTTAATTCTTCCAACAGCAGCCGATATAGATCGATAACAGCGCCGGTCCCCCTGCCGACAACCGCGGGACCCATAAGAGTTGTAGCATCGAAAAAGGTTAAGGGAGACGGACTGGCCGCAGCGGCGGCGAGGCATTCCTCCCATAGGTCCGAACATCGGCGGGAAAGACCGATGATATTCTTCAACTCGTCCATGTCGAGTCTACGCCCGGCAATCCGTTCAAGCGGTTCGACCATGTTCTCCATCTGCGCGGCAATCGAGGATACATGCGCCTCGGTCACCTCCTCTACGCTTCGATGCGTTTCCATGCCAACCAAAGGCGCCTGGAATCTTTTCGAGTACCAGGAGAACCAGTCCTGAACGTCTCGGCACTGATTGGTATTGTAGACCAGCACATCGGCCCGGGGGATCTGTTCGATCCCCGGAAAAGCTTTGGACAACGGGGTGACTCCCTGGATGCAGGCCCCTATGTCGGCTGTCAGATAGGAACAGATATCGGGCGAGTACCCGGCGGCATTGGCCGACGGAATGAGGTCGGCGGCCATCCTCCTGGTTCCCAGCAAGGCGGAGTGGTTTTCGGGAAAATAGGTTAGAAAGCCGATACTCCTTAGAATCTCGACAGGCCCAACGCTCGAACACCAGGCGATTTTCCGTTTTCGAGAGCTGGACGCCTCGTCGAGTTCGTAATAGTAATCAGCCATGAACCCGGCGATATCTTTCGCGGTTTTAAGTCTTTCCGCCATATCGACCTCGTCCTTGGAATATTTCCAAGCGCTGGTATCGACGTTTACTCAAAGTCTGGAACAACAGAACAACAGGAAGAAACCTGCATAGCTCACCCTGCTTCGCCCTTCTATTGGTCCGGCTTTCCGGCCAGACAGATCAAAGTCTGCTGCCCGCTGGCGCACAAAACCGTACGCGCGCCGTTCATGACATGCACTTTCAAATCACAAACCGTAAGCGTTCGCCCGGGTTTGACTACTTTCGCGAGGGCCTGCAGGCGGTCGCCTTTTGCCGGTGAGAGCAAATTGATTTTGAATTCAACGGTCAGGACGGTACTGTCTGGTGGAAACAAAGAAAACCCTGCATAACCACCGGCTGTGTCGGCAATCGCGCCCACTACCCCCGCATGGAAAAAGCCATGCTGCTGGGTCAGCTCGGGACGAAATGGGACTTCGATCGTCAAAGAACCTGGAACTGCCTGAACAATCTCGGCATGCAAATAATTCATGAAGCCCTGGCGTTTGAAACTGGCGCGGATTTTCCGTTCCCATTCCGGATCGAGAGCCTTGAAATTCTCTGCCATTTGCATACCCCTTTATACGGAGAGACGACGCAGGATAAATTCAAGGAAGCCTGCTTCCTACTCCAGTTGTAGCCACCCGGGAGGTTTGCGCACGCTCATGCGATCCCGCCCTGAAGCCCAATCATATATACTACGAATGTCGCCATGAGAAAATCAGCTAAGAGCATAATGCGTATCCTTACGATTTAAGTCACCTCCCTAATCTCTCGTACCGCACTGATGCGCAGCGACTTCCCCGGCCGGCAGAGCAAACATCGTTTTCCTATTTCAATGTCTGACCCCATGGTTTCACAAGATGGTCAAAACCCCCTTACGGCTGCTATCCCTTCACCAAGTTTCGAATTTGGCGATAGATGTCGCCGTCATTTCGCTTGCCGGTCACTTCCACATGGAGAGTATCTTTGTCAGCGTGGTAGATGATCCGGTATTCTCCGATATCGACCCTTTTGAAGGGATAGCCTTCAAGACCCAAGGAATCGTTCGGTTCCGGATCTTTCATGAGAGCAAGCACTTTCTTGAAGACTTGGGTAAATTGTTTTGGAGGAAGCGCCTCGACAAACTTAAGCGCAGACTTCGGCAGATCAAGCGTCAACATTCATCGCCCTTTCAAGAAGCCTTTCAACGTCCTCCCTGCCGGCTCGCTCTTCTTTCTGGGCCGCCAGCGCCAACTCTCCCCAATAGGCATCTTCGAGCTTTCTAAGGCGATTATACTCCTCCATCGAGATCAACACGGCCACCTGTCGGCCCGTCTTCTCGATAACGACCGGTTCTACCAGTATCCTTTCGAGATAGCGCCCAAACTTGTTTCTCATTTCCGTCGCATTTGCCGTCACCATGGTCAACCTCCGTGAGTTATTTTGTATATTTTCTATATTTTATACAAAACAGCGAGGATTTTCAACGGCAAAGACGGCCTCACCAGCTCTCAGGCTGGCATAACGTCACAACCCGGACCCTGGCCCCTGGTCCAACTCCCGGTTTTAATTTGAATGTTTAAGCGGATGAACATTGGTGTCTCCTGTCATCCTTCATGCCGGGAACTTTCGTCCCATTTTCCAGTTAATACGCAGCTGAATGGGCTTTTTGGGGATAGGCCTGGGATGATTCTCACAAGTTCGCACTTTGCACTTTTTGCAAAGCTCCCTGGCCGTCCTGATTTCACGCTTAGGGCGCCAAAGATAATCATTCATGGTGTGTCTCGAAGATGATCCCCAACACAAGGACCATACACTTCAACAAAATGTCCCGTTTTTCTGTAAAAAGCCCGCGGTCTTTGGAAGGTACCCCCCTCCGCTTGTTCCTCATCTCCACAGCCTTTCAAACCTGGCCGGATTTGCCGCCGTGTCCCGGATACCCGCAACCCGTGGCGGAACATCAAAAAGAGCAGACAGCGGTCTATTGCGGCGTACCGGCTGCCTCGGGTCGCATCAAGGAGCTTTTCGCCCCCCCGGGTGGTGAGGTGTTTTCGGTCTC
>JAJYTC010000148.1 GCA_021793275.1 Deltaproteobacteria bacterium
TCTCATAAATGACCAAATGTTCTCATGAGGGGTCAATCTTCCACGGGGGACCTACCATGGAATGTTACCGCCTCAGTTTCCTGGACAGAAAGAGCATGGACACTGCGATCCCGACTGATCCAAGAATCAGCATCACCCATATGTATTCTTCCAGATAGGACATTAGCAGCAGGGTAAGGCCCAGGGAGATGCCCAGCAGGCACAGGCGGTAGTCGACGATTACTCCCGCCGAATAGGTGGCGAGGGCGAGCAGAAGAAGAATGATCAGGCCTGTATTCTCGTAGTCCAAACGACCGTTGGACAGCAAGGCATAAACAAGGCCTATCGAAAGCAGCACCCCAATCCATATCAGAAGCTGCCTCCCCAGGATCTTAAAGCTGCCCGCCCCTCTTTTCCGGGCGTGACTCCACTCTATAATCAGGCAACCGACTGCAAAGACCGGGAGCATAACAAACCAGTAGTACGTGCTCAATCTTGGTGAAAAATCGGTGATTGCGACACCAATGACGGAAAGGGTTATGAGCGCCAGAAAGATTATCTCAAAAACACCGATCCCGTGGGCGGACGGTTCTATTGGCTCACGAAGGTTTGACTCCGGCAGATCGTTTTCGGACATTCTTTTCTCCTCGGTCTGTTGGGGGGCGCCAGGCAGATAAGCTATACTAATACCGCTGTTCGAGGAGGTAAAGCTGAAGGGGTGAGAGCGCCCTTCACCCGCACCTTGAAACTGGAGGGAGGGGTGAAGTGCCGTGTTTTATGGGACGAAACCCATCAGTTGAGAACAACACGCTGCCGGGCCAAATAAGCTGTTTTTGAGATCAGGCCATACAGGGATGGCCCGAGGTCGATCAACTGAGAGCATGGCGCTCATGCCAAGATGCGTTCAAAATGCTTCAAAACGATGGGTTCCACTGCGTTTCACCCATCCTTGTCCCGACGTGGTTAAGAGGGATGGGTGGAGCGGATCGCAACTTCGTATCGGAGGCTTGGTCAAAGGGATGTAAAGTGTTCCTGCAGCTCTTTACAGACCTCTTTATCTGTGGGAAAGGCCATTTCAGGCAGATCGTCCAAGCTGAAGAATCCCGCCTCGCTCGCATCCGATCCCGGGCGAAGTTCTCCTCCGATGCGCGTCCCCCAAAACCAAATGCCAACCGTTTGCAATTCAGGATCGTGAAAGTTGGAGTGAACGGAAAAAACTCTCCCGACTTCGACTCTTATCCCGGTTTCTTCCAGAAATTCCCGCCAGGCGGCTTCATGGACCTCCTCGTCCCATTCAACGTGGCCGCACGGAATGCACCACTTGCCGCCGTAAGAGCCTTTGCGTTTGACCAGAAGAATTTTTCCAGCTTCCATCAGCACCACGGCAACGCCTACTGTCGGGTTGCGATAATAAACCTCGCCGCAATCGGGACAAGAGAACCTTGAACCTTTCGGGGCGGATTTTCGCTTGAGCGGCGCGCCGCAAGACGGACAATAATTGAATTTCATCGGACAACGGTCCCGTTAAAAAATCTGTCGCCCCCCGGCATGCGACTGCACCGCTGTCGCCTCTCCAGCCGGCCTCGAGTAAATTCCGTGCAGCCCCCCTGCCCTATCGATCGGATTTGCTCTCGCCAGTTCCACAGTCCCGCGGTCTACCTACGGAAGCTGCGTCTTAACAGCTATAACGGGTCCTTTTTTTTCTGCAGGCTGCTGAAGGCCGCAGCCCTGGCGGCATCCATTACTTCCTTTAAAGGGACATTTTTTTCGAGCGCGATGCGTTTGCAGTCTTCGTATTCCGGAGAGATGTTGATAATCCCCCCGTAGGCCTCGGCTACTTTGCCCTTTACCGGTCCGTATTGCGTCTGGACCTCTTCGATGCGCCGGTGCGCCTTGATCCGGTTTTCCAGTCTCCACCTCAGGCCGATCGTTGTTGTTTCGCGCAGCAAGAAATTGCTGAGGCGCTGGACATGGTGGGGTTCGCAGGTCACCGTAACCAGTGTTCCGGGGCGGTTTTTCTTCATCTGAACAGAGCTTAGGAAAACATCGAGCGCCCCGATCTCCAGCACTTTGCCTATCAGATAGTCATATAATTGAGGGTTCATGTCGTCGATGTTTGTCTCGAGGACGGCGATCTGTTCGGTTTCATAGCCCCGAAGCTCTTCGGCCCCCTGCCCTATCATGACGCGGAGCAGGTTGGGGATTTCGGTCTCGCGCTTTCCGGCCCCATACCCGATGCTTTCCATGGTCATCGCGGGCGATGGGCCGAAGCCCGCGCAAATAGTGGTGAGAATGGCCGCGCCCGTTGGCGTTAGAAGCTCCCCGGAGAGGCCCGTGGAATAAAAGGGCCTGCCTTTTATCAGTTCGGCGGTTGCCGGGGCGGGCACCGGCAATACGCCGTGGGCGCACTCGACCGTCCCGCCGCCGACATTAAGAGGCGAACAGTATACCCTGTCGATTTGCATGGCCGCCAATCCCGCGACGCTGCCAACGACGTCGAGGATCGCATCCATCGCACCCACCTCATGGAAATGGACCTGATCGACGCTCGTCCGGTGCACCCTGGCTTCCGCTTCGGCGAGGCGCCTGAAAACCCTGATGCTTTGCTCTTTTACCGCATCATCGAGGCCGCTCGTTCCTATGATTTCCTCTATATGCTCCAGGCGCCGGTGATGGTGATGATGGTGGTGGTCATCGATCTCCACAATCGCCCGGCTTCCACCGATCGTTTTTTTGACCACCTTCTCCACTTTGATGTCGTAATGCGAGAGGCGCAGTTTTGCCAGCTCGGTGCTGAGCCGCTCGACGCTAAGCCCCGCGTCCATGAGCGCCCCCAGGATCATGTCTCCGCTTGCCCCGGAAAAGCAGTCAAAATAGGCAATCCTCATCTATTTGCCTCCCAATGCGCGCAAATGCTTCTCATCGATGGATTCGGCCGTTGACGCGGCACCTGCTTTTCCCGCCCCGGCGCTCTTACCGGCCAGTTTGTTTATAAGACCCGCCTGGTAGCCGGCGCCGAAACCATTGTCTATATTGACCACCGAGACCCCGGAAGCGCAACTGTTGAGCATGCTCAAAAGGGCCGCCACGCCGCCGAAACTTGCCCCGTAACCGACGCTGGTCGGAACTCCGATGACCGGACAGGAAACCAGCCCGCCGACTACGCTCGCAAGGGCCCCTTCCATGCCGGCCACGACGACCGCAACGTTTGCTTCGAAAAGCTCCTCGCACACGCCAAGAAGCCGGTGGATTCCGGCTACCCCGACATCGTAGATGCGCCTTACGCGGTTACCCAGCACCTCGGCGGTAACCGCTGCTTCCTCCGCAACGGGCAAGTCCGAAGTTCCCGCGCTCACTACGGCAATATTACCGGTTTTTTCGACCGGTTCGGGACGAATCACCACTATTCTTGCCATATCGTGGTATTCGCATTCCACGTTCACGTCGCGAATCGCTTCATAGACGTCGCGCCCTGCCCTAGTGGCGAGAATATTGGCATGGTTTTCGGAAATCCGCTCGACAATGCCCTGAATCTGGACGATGGTTTTCCCCTGGCAGAATATGACCTCCGGGATCCCGGTGCGCACGCACCTGTGATTGTCGATCCGCGCATAACCAAGGTTTTCGAAAGGAAGCTTCTTTAATTTGAGCATTGCCGAATCGAGGTCGATCAGACCGCTTCGCACCTGCTCCAGCAGGGCTCTTAGATGCTTATGGTCCATATTTTAAGGCCTTTCATCCTTTGTTGGTGCTTCCCATGCGATAGCCTTGCAGGTCGAGGGTCACGAACCTGAAGCCGAGGTTCTTGAAAAAAGCCGTGACACGTTCGCGCGTTCCGATGTCGAGAAGCTTTGCTATGTCTTCAGTGGCCAGTTCGATACGCGCCGTATCGGTGTAATCCCTCACGCGCACCTGCCTGCTGATCGACATCTTGCGCAGCAGGTCTTCACAGGCGTCGATACGCCTGAGCTTTTCGACCGTGATCGGGCTTCCGCAAGGAATGCGCGTAGCCAGGCACGCATAGGGAGGCTTATCCCAGGTAGGAAGTTCGAGTTGCCTGGACAAGAGCCTGATATCAGCTTTACTAAGCCCGGCTTCGAGCAGCGGGCTTCTCACCCCCAGTTCCTCGATCGCCTTCATGCCCGGCCGAAAATCTCCCCGGTCGTCGGTGTTCGAGCCGTCAGCCACGAAGGCCAGTCCGTTTTCCTTGGCAATTCGTGCTATTGCCGAAAAACGGCCCCTTTTGCATACATAGCACCTGTCCTCGTGGTTTTTTAAAAACTCGGGGTCTTTCAGTTCCTCGGATTCGATTACCAGGTGGTTTACGCCGAACTCGGCGGCAAGCTGCACGGCCTCCTGCATCTCATGGCCCGCAGTGGTTTCGGATTTCGCGGTCACCGCCAGCACGCCCTCGCCCAGGACCGTCCGCGCAACCTTAAGGAGCAGTGTGCTGTCCACTCCCCCGGAAAAGGCCACAACCACGCTTTTCATTTCCGTTAGAATGTCTTCCAGCCTGGCCCGCCTGCCGGCGAGGGACTCATCTTTTAATGTCGTCATTATTACTGCCTCCGGGGCGCAAAATCTAAAGATTGTAAGCTTCGGACAACTCCACAGCGCCCCCGTTTGATGGGAAATCTGCTCCGTAATGAAAAAAACAGAAAGACAGGAAAAGGCAAGCGAGGACGCGCATGGAAAAATTCCATCAACACGGGGAGCAACGCTATGGCCGCCCAAAGCAGTATGTTAACCGAGCGCGTCGCATTTAGGAAGGATAGAATCGGCTCGGGATCGCCTGGCGAGGCCGGGCAGAAATGCTCCAGGGAAAAACTTGGCGTAGCGAAGGCACACGGGCGTGATTTTATGACCGCAGGGGCCGCGAAGATAGAGGAGATACGGGAAAAGGCGTCCGATGCCATCGTTTGATTCTCGATCCGCGCATTTCGCCTTCATGGTGCTTCCTCTCTGGTGAAAAATAATCTTACCATCAAAGCTTGTGATGATACCACCAACCGCGAAGACGCGAAGGGAGGGGAACTTTTGGTGGTTTCCGGGTGTGCCAGGGTGAGGAATGATTTGAAAAGGCCCGGCCGAGCCCTCTTGGCGCTTCGCGCCCCGGACACCCGGTGTCCGGGCCACCCCGGGCCCTCGGCCCCCCGGTTGTGTTCATCTACAAAAAATCTTGACTGCGATAAACCAGACCGCGAAGAGCACGAAGAAATGAAGGCCCGGAACGTGTTTACGTTGACGGCAATGCACACCCCCATGATGCGCCGGAGGAATTTTGGGTGAGCAGATGAGTTCAAGATATGGCGAGGGCCAAAAGCTCTACGGGGTGGACAACTTTAATCGATTCATCTCCGAGACTTCCGTGGATTTGCAGGCGACATCCGGGGCATCCGGTCGCCACAAAATGAGCGCCCGTTTCCATGATGGCCTGCACCTTGTTTTTGGTGATTCCGGCGGCCACATCCGGGTGATCGAACTGAAAAGCTCCTCCGCCTCCGCAGCAGACGTCTGCCCCGGCCATTTCCACGAACTCCATATCCGGGATGCTCTTTAGAAGGTTTCGAGGCGGCTCCTTTATTCCCTGGGATCGCAGCAGGTGGCACGGGTCATGATAGGTCACTCGTCCCCGCACAGGCTTCAGATATTTTGCCGGATCCAGCTTCGAAAGATATTCGGAGATATCCTGCACTTTTTGCCCCAGCCTGCGGGCCGCTTCGGCGTTCTCTCCCATTTCCTCCAGGATATTGGCGTATTCCTTCTTTAGAGCGGTCCCGCAAGTAGCGCAGTCTACCACAACCGCATCCGCATCCCCCGGATCGAAGAGTTCGAGGTTTTGCCTGATGTTTCGAAGCGCGATTTTTCGCATGCCTGCCTGGCCGGCCGGGAAACCGCAGCAGACCTGTGCCCGGGGGATTATCACTTCGATCCCCATGGAGTTGAGAGTGGTGATAACTGCCCGCCCCACATTTTCAAAAAGATAATTTGTCGCACAGCCCACAAAGTAGAGCACCCGGCCAACACGCGGCCCGGCCGGAGAAACGATCTGCGGGTACTGATCGAGGAGCGGCCTGGAATTGAGGCGCGGAAGCCTCGTGGCGGGAATGGTCCCTGCCCTGCCCTCCTTTAGTATGAGGGAGCGAAGAGGCGTTTCCAGCGTACGTCCCCAGAACATGAAGAAAGGCAGCAGGCGGTTGCGGGAAAGAAGGCTGTATAAGGCCCGCTTTTCCAGGGGCAGGCCGAGTTTTCGGACCACTTCGGCGCGCGCAGCCTTCATAAGGCGGTTGAGATCCACCCCGCTTGGACAATTCACGGTGCAGGTCTCGCAAAGAAGGCATGTATGCAGAAGGCTGGAGAAATAGGCCGATATTTCCAGTTCGCCTTCGAGTATCTTCTTGATGAGCTGCACCTTTCCCCTGGGCGAAGCCCCCTCGAAATAGAGTTGCCTGTAGACCGGGCAGGTGTTCATGCACAGCCCGCACTTGATACAGCTATAGACCTGTTCTCTCAGTTGTTCGGAAATCATAAGGCGCCATAGTCCAAGAAACCGCCGGGGTTCAAAATGCACTGAGGATCGAAGGTCCGCTTTATGGCCTTCATCATTTTCAGACTGGTCTCACTAAGCTGCTTTGGCAGGTACCTGGCTTTGTTTACTCCTATGCCGTGCTCGCCGGAAAGGGTGCCTCCCACCGATAGAGCGTAATCGACTATCTCGTCCATGCTCTTATTGACTCTGGCCATTTCCTCTTCGTCGCGCTGATCGCAGAGCATGAGCGGGTGCATGTTGCCGTCTCCGGCATGGGCAAGGACCGCTACCTGGACGCGGTTGCGCTCGCAAATCTCGATTACCTTCTTGATGGTTGCCGTAAGAAAACTCACGGGAACGGTTGCGTCTTCGATAAGGCAGGTCGGACGCATCCTGGCCACCGCGCCAAATGCGCTGCGGCGGGCAAACCACAGTTGTTCGTTTTCTTTTTCCGAGGAAGAAACACGCACTTCCCGGGCCCCTTGCCTCCTGCAGAAATCGGCAACCAGCGCGACCTGGTTTTCCACCGTCTCCGGGTCGCCGTCTACGTCCATCAAAAGGACCGCCTCGGCATCGAGGGGGAAACCCAAATGGGTGAAATCATCGAGCGCCTTGATCAGCCTCTTGTCCATGAGTTCGAGGGTCGCCGGGACGATCCCGGCCTCAATGATTTTGGAAACCGTATCGCCGGCGGCATCGATGCTGTTATAGATCGCCAGCAGCGTGCGCTTGGTCTTGGGCTTGGGGAGCAACCGCACGTTTATTCTCGTAACCAGCGCAAGCGTTCCCTCGGAGCCGCAAATCAGGCGCGTCAGGTCATAGCCCGTGACATCCTTGGAGGTAACCGTTCCGGTCATCATCATTTCGCCTGAGGGCAACACGATCTCCAGGCCCAGGAGATAGTCTTTGGTAACTCCATACTTGACCCCGCGCATCCCTCCCGCGTTCATCGCCACAGAACCGCCCATGGTTGCGACAGCGGAGCTGCCCGGATCGGGGGGATAGAAGAGCCCTGCCCTTTCGACCGCTTTCTGTAAATCGGCAATCACCACTCCGGGTTCGACCACTGCATAGCGGTTGGCGGTGTTGATCTCAAGGATTCGGTTCATCATGGAAAAACAAATTACGATCCCGCCGTACTTGGCGAGGGCTTCCCCGCCCAGGCCGGACCCGGCCCCCCTGGGAGTGACGAAAATATTGTGGGCGGAAGCCGTTTTCATAATGTGTGCGACTTCCTGCGCTGATTTCGGAAAGACCACCGCATCCGGAAGGTATTCGTGTATGCACGCATCGTAGCAGTAGGTGAGAAGATCTTCCTTCGATCTCTTGCAGCGCTCGGCGCCGACGATGGATATAAGCTCCTCGAAAACTTTTTCTTCCAACATGACACAAAACATCCCTTCCACGAAGTTTGCCCAACCGATGGCTCACGAGTTGGGCCGGCGAGACAGACAGCTCTATTATTCCCCCTTGTGCGGCGGCCTTATCCTAATTCTTTGTGCATCAACCGTGATGATCCCCCCGGTGATTAATTCATCCCCGTAACGTTCGAGCACTCGCACAGCCACGAGGCCTTGCTGCCTTGCCGGAAGGAGTACGAGTCTCAAAATGCCCGAATGAGGAATTCGACGGACGATTGCCAGTTCGCCAAAGTCTTTATCCAGGGTAATCAGAACACGACCTTCGCAATGCGCTCTGGCAAGAATCTCTTCATCGCCGGGGTCTACGTCCCATTCACCTGCCCATATGACATCATGGCCAGCCGATCTAAGTTCTTTGACGGCGCCACCCCAAACGCACGTATCCAGAAGAACCTTCACGTTCCGGTCTCCATAAAGGCAGGTTCGATCCTCTCGTGGCCGACAAGCCTTCGGGCATATACCAGGCAGGCTTGGATATCTTCAGGCTCAAGCCAGGGATATCCCTCCAGGATGGTGGCCGGGCTGTCACCCGCTGCAAGCATCCCAAGAACGTGCTCGACTGCAAGCCGCCTGCCCCTGATAATCGGTTTCCCGCCGAATATCCCGGAATTTACCGTGATACGTTCGAGAAGTTTGGTTTCATCCATTGTCTCACCTCAACGTGACGTTACAGGCCGGAAGTGCGGTCAAGGCAATTTTATCCCCATGGGGCGCATATGCGGAACATTTTTCTGTCTCATCATTAACATAGACCTTGGGGTCCCCCTGTCAAATACAATTTTTCACGGCGATTTTTGGCTGCTTCCTTTTTGAGAAACTCGTATATATAGATACTGAAAAAGAGAAGGCCCATTGGCCCGGAAAGTCTGTCACGCAAGGAGCAGGTAAATGTCGCAGGAATACATGATCGGCAAGTTCTCCGGTTCTTCCAGGTACATCCTGGATAAAGAACTGGCCAAGATCGTCAATATCTCGATGGCGCTGGAAATGCCCCTGGTGTTAAAGGGCGAACCTGGAACGGGCAAGACCATGCTGGCGCATGCCATCGCCGAGTCCCTCCGGATGGACTTGATCGTACTCAACGTCAAATCGAGCATGAAGCTTATCGATGCCCTCTACCAGTACGACACTCTCACGCGTTTAAATGACAGCCGTTTCGGAGATTCCAGCAGAAACGTCAGCACGATCGAAGATTATATAAAGATGGGCAAAATCGGTCAGGCCTTCGTATCCGATAAAAGGGTGGTATTACTGATCGATGAAATCGACAAGGCCGATACGGACTTTCAGGACGACATGCTCGACGTGCTGGACCAGATGGAATTCGACATCATCGAGATTGATAAAACCATAAAGGCGAGGCACAGGCCGGTGATTATCATAACGTCCAATGCCAAAAAGGACCTTTCCGACCCTTTCCTCGGCCGCTGCAACTTTCATCATATCGCCTTCCCGGAAAAGGAGTTGATGGCGAAAATTGTTCAGGCTCACTTTCCCGATATCGACCGGGAGTTGATGACCAACGCGATCAAGGCCTTTTATGAGATGAGGGAGCTCGAACACATCGAAAAGAAGCCCGCGACCCGCGAGTTGATCAATTGGATCCGGGCACTTGAAGCCGATCCCGATTTCAAAGCCGGGGACCTGCTGGCGCAGAAAATCCCCTACCCCGGCGTTTTGTTCAAGAAAAGCACCGACTACGCCGTTGCGCTGAGGGCGGCGGCGCAAACCAGACGTTGAGGCCGGCCGGTTATGTTTGCCAAGTTTTTTTACCTACTTAGAGCCGTTGATATCCCGGTGTCGCCGACATCCTTTCTCAGGCTTCATAAAGCTCTGAGCATGGGGCTGATCACCTCCATCGAGGATTTCTATACCTCTGCGCGCTCGATTATGGTCAAGAGCGAAAAATATTTCGATCTCTACGATCAGGTCTTTGCCCACTATTTTGAAGGGGTCGAGCTGAAGGAACCCGATGAGTTCGAACTCTGCGAGGCCGCTCGCGCCCTGCTCGATGAGTGGCTCAAGGACCCCCATGCCCTTGCCAGTGAAATGGGGATCGATGAAAAAGATCTGAAGAAACTGACTGCTGAGGAACTGCTCCAATACTTCCTCGACCGACTCAAAGAACAAACCGAGGCACACAACGGAGGCCATAAGTGGATCGGCACGGGGGGAACATCGCCTGTCGGGCATTCAGGGCGCCGACAGGGCGGGATGCGGATCGGGGGAGTTTCCGGGAACCTGTCGGCAGTCAAAGTGGCCATGGACAGGCGATACAGGGACTACTCGCAGGAGAGCCCTCTAACATCCGCGCAGATGGGGGAAGCTCTTAAAAGGCTCAGGTACCTGGCGCCCGCCGGTCCCAGGGATGTGGTGAATGTGGATAAAACCATTTACCAGACCATGAAAAATGCCGGGGAGATAGAGGTTGTCTTCGACCGCGGCCTCAAAGACCGCCTTAAGGTGATCCTGGCCCTGGACAATGGCGGATGGTCGATGGAGCCTTACGTTGAGCTGGTGCAGGTGCTCTTTAATCATGTCCGGGACCAGTTTAAGGAGCTAAGGACTTTTTACTTTCACAATACCGTCTATGACAACCTCTGGGAGGATCCCGCGAGGTGGAACAAACCTTTCCGGGTGGAGGACCTGGAGCGTTTGGACCCGGAAACGCGCTTTATCATTGTGGGAGACGCCAGCATGGATCCCTCCGAACTTGGCTCTATCGACGGCCCGATCTATTTCGGAGACAAGACTCTCAAGCCTAGTTATCAGAGGCTGGAGTTTATCGCCAAAACGTTTCCGCGCTCGGTTTGGCTAAATCCTGTCAAGGCCGCCCAGTGGCCTTACAGGGAGACCATCAATGTCATCGGCGGGATTTTCCCGATGTTTGAATTGACCCTCGACGGATTGGAGAAGGCGGTTAACTACCTCAAGGGCAAGAGCTGAGGATAGAGGAGTGTCCTAAAAACGGGAAAAACCGCCGCTATCGACTTAGAACTTGCGTATTCCTGCCTGTAATTGTAGACTTTTGCCAATTTCAGAGCCTTCTGCTATATCATTTCGACTAGTGCAGAACTCTTTCGTTCAGATCTTTCCACTTCATTAAGAAGACGAGATATTCGGCTGCGTCATTTTTGGCAGGTGATGGTTCGAGTGTTTCTTATTGCATATGAGATCAAGCTACCCGGAGGGAAAGAAAGTGAATCGAGCGTTTTCGGCATCGTTGGTCATCCTGTTGGCTGCCCTGTTTGCGGCGCCGTCCGCATGGGCCCAAAAAGTATTGTCTTCTTCCGACTCATCCCTGTACGAAGGCCTTGTGAAGGGAAATAATACCTTCGCGGTGCAATTGTACGGCGGGCTTGCCACCAAGCCTGGAAATCTCTTCTTCTCCCCTTACAGCATATCGACAGCATTGGGCATGACCTACGCCGGGGCCCGAGGCACTACGGCAAAAGAAATGAAAAAAGCGCTTCATTTCGAGTTTGATCAGTCCCGGTTGAACGCGGCATTCAGGGGTCTTAACCGGGAGCTGACGGCTGCCGTCGGCAGGAGCGGGCAGAAACTGAACATCGCTAACGGGTTGTGTCTCACCAGAGGTAACGTGAACAATGAGTACAAGACCCTTCTCAGGAAGTACTATGACGCGGAGGTATTCTCAGGGGGGTTGAACCGGATCAACGGCTGGGTAAAGCAAAAGACGGAGGGAAAGATCCGGCGGATACTAACGGAACTAAACCCCAACTCCGTGTGTGTTATCTTGAACGCAATCTACTTCAAGGGAATCTGGAAGAGCCGGTTCTCAAAGAAAAGCACGCGGGAGGCGCCCTTTATAATCTCTTCGACAAAACAGGTAACGGTCCCCTTAATGTATCAGAGGGACAATTTCAAGATGCTGAT
>JAJYTC010000149.1 GCA_021793275.1 Deltaproteobacteria bacterium
CCCCCAGGCGTGGCCGTCACCCCGAGCACGTCATAGAGTTCTTTGAGATGTAATTCGGCAGTCGTTGATTTTCGAACATGGAGGGTGTGGCCGTCCCTTCGTTTGAAAACAGCGGTGACCCTTTGTTGACCGGAAAAGATCTTCCGAAGTGATAACCAGCTTTGGTTTATGCCGTGCTTTTTTAGCTTTCTACGAATGGCCTGTATAGCTTGGTAGGCTAGAACGGTTATAAATAAATGGCCTTCGGTCCGTTTCTCTTTTTGATGGAACACAGGCCGCAGCCCCAGCTCGGACTTCAGGCTGCGAAAGACGGCCTCCAAGTCCGTCAGCATGGTGTAGGTTCGCCACAGTCTTGCTTCATCCCAATCCATCTGGTTGGTTCTAAGACAATAAACACCAGGATGGGTGATGCGGCTGCCCTCAGCCGGAGTCTTTTGCCACGAAAGGCCTACAACCTTCTCGCCTGCAGCATCCGGGGCGAGCTCGATGAGGTAACTCTCGCCAATACCCAGGCACCTCTCCTTGAGACGGCCTATCCTCTGCAATATTTTGTCCCGGTCCTTTGTCCCCCGTGGCTTTGTCAGACCGTCCGCAATCTTTTGAAGGCCGTCTTCGAACCGCTTCATAAGCAAGGCGGTCATCGCCTCCTCTTTTTCCATGCGACGCTCGGATTGACAATAGAGTCGGACCTCCCCGCCTTCTTCATCTTGCACTCGCTGAATACGGATGGATTGTTCCGAGGCCGAACTTATGCTCACCGCTTGAGCATCATCGAAGCGGCGAATCCTCTCTCGACTCATCACAACATAACGGTAGTTATGATCGACCAGCCAATCGACGTTGGCTTGAGTCGCTATCCCCCGGTCCATTATCACCATGGCGTCCCGGGGCGCCTCAAGCTCTTTAAGCATGGACTCCAGGGTCTGCGCTTCGGAGATATTTCCCTCGAACATTCGGGAGCTTCGGACAAAGCCGCTCCCGTCCAAAACCAGGCCGAGAGTCACCAAGGGGCAGTCGGCGCGCTTTTCTTTGGAGTGTCCCTTGCGTGCCTTGGGATTTTGAGCCATTTCTCCTTCGAAATAGGTATTTGTCAGATCGTACAGGGTCACTGTCGCAGTTAGGCTGAAAAGGTTCCTAATATTGGAAAAAAGCGACTTCTCGATCTCTCCGCGGTGTTTAACAAGCAGATCGGATGTTCGATAGAGTCACATAGAGGAAAAGCTCTCATAGTCAAAATCAATAAGCTCTCCCAAACCGCTCCGTTCTCTCAGCCATTGCCAAGTAGCCGTCTCGCTTCCCGGTTCGGCCATCCTGGCTATGATGCTGCCGATCGCCACGGCGCTTTCGACGCCGTTAAAGCCAACCGCCTTGAGCACGTCGGGAAGCTCAAGCCATTTCAATGACGTCAGTCCGATGTGCTCTATCCCCACAGAGCGAGGTCTTATAAGTTCCAGTGAGTTGACATCGACCTCGTGGAAATCGCCGCTCGTTTCCTTTTCACCCTGTCGGGCATTCCCCCGGGAGGCAAGCAGTTGGGCGGCGTAGCGCTGGGCCGCCTGTTCGATTTCCTCGTCTTCGGGCCGCAAAGAAAGCTGTCCGGACAGGATCTCCTCTATCCTCGCGCATAGCTTCGGCCACATCTCCCGAGGAACTGAAAATGCCCCTCCCAGGTTTAATAATGTCCGCTGCCGCACCTTGCTTCCCATCCTCTCGGAGTTAACGAGGCGGTAGCTGTAGTAGGGGGCCCCTGACGCAGATGCGCTTGTCTTGGTCTGTCGAATATACATGGCAAGCACAAAATACACGATTTTGCCGCAGGAGTCAATACATTTCTAAAAAACATGGCACTACACTGAGGCTTTTGGCTATGGTCCTCCTGAAATTACTGGTATTTTCTGACGTAGCAAGCGCCAAACGGCCATTTTGGATCCCAAAATGTTAAACTTGGGCTAGCTGAGCAGTTCGAAAAAATGGCCTCAAGTTCACAGATGGGGGAGCCGAATTAATATGAGGGAAAAAATTCAAAACGCCGCGGTCACGTGGAAGCTCCCCTATCAGATTGCAGCGAACCGCTCCGTGAATGATTACAATCTGCTTAACAACGTTACGGTCGCCTTCTACGCAGTGGGATATGCTCACGGGGTTACAGCGGGATACAAAACCCAAGCACGGCAGGAGGATGAGGCTGTGGCTCTGAGTTGCCAATCCTTACATGACGATATGCCGATTGAAGAAGCTAAAATCCGTATCAAAGCCTATTTTGAGGAACATCACGGGCAAGACTTGGATTATGGTGATCTTCGAGAGGCTCTTTGCATTGCGTTACCGATCATCGTGGAAGCCTGCGACCAACTCGAAGCGGAGGGGAAGATTGCCGGGGTCGATTAAAAAAAACACCCATCAAGTTAGATATGGGGTTGGCGATGCCATCCAGGCCGATGCAATACTCATTGAGTGCAGAAAACCCGCTGAATGGGATTCAAATAGAGGATCAAAGCAGCATAATTCCTACACGACCACCGCAAAAATGAATGCCTACGCCGTAATTACCAAGAAATTCACAAATGTCAGAGAATCGGTGAAACCTTAAAGACCGGCTTTCTGCCATCCCCTTGCCCCATCCTGCTGCGCGCGGCTTTCATCGTTGCCGCGGGATATGAAATCTATGAAAAACAATATGCTAGAGTGACGATGGGATAGTCTTCATCTCTTCGAAAAACACACCTGCCATAGTGATACTTGCACGATTCAATTATGATCGCCTCATCGGTTACCTTATACACCAGACGGTTAACGTCATCGATGCGGCGTGACCGGGAACCTTTCAACCTGTATCGAAGAGGCTCCGGTTTCCCCAAACAGGCGAAGTCCTCGAACGCGGTGGATTCGAAGATCACTTGCTCCAGTTGAGGTCGCCTGTATCTGCCTCGATCAGGTTCTCTCCCTTTTCGACGTTTGCAACGGTTCGCAATAGTCGCTCCTTGTTGGTTTCCGACCGAGGTAGATAAGCCCTCTCATGGACCTCGCTCACCGTGATTTCGATGTCCTTATCCTTGAAGAGGGCACTCAGGGATTGGATGAACTTTTCGTCCAGATCATTCGCGTTAAGGTGGTAAATCATGTTCATATTCACTACGCCGCTCCAACGCGCAAAGCTGTAGCTAATCGGGCCGCGTCCATGCCAGCCGTTCATTCCGATAGCTCGCGATCAGTTTGCTCAGGCCGCCTCGGCCTTTTTCAGGCCTCGGCGGGCTGACCTGCCGGGCACAAGGGTCTTTCGGCCGGACCTGTTTTTCTCGCCCAGTATCTCTATCGCCTCCTGATTTACCTGTTCTTTAAAATATTACGCGCGATCACAAGGCGCATGATTTCATTGGTTCCTTCATAAATCTGCGTGATTTTTGCGTCCCGCATATGCCTTTCCATCGGGTATTCCTTGCAGTACCCGTATCCGCCAAGAATCTGCACTCCCTCGACGGTTGCCCACATCGCCGTGTCGGAAGCGAGAAGCTTGGCCATGGCCGATTCCTTCTCGTAAGGCTTCTTATTGTCTTCGAGCCATGCGGCCCGCAGGACCATCAGTTCGGCCGCCTCGAGTTGCGTGGCCATGTCGGCGAGCTTCCACTGGATGGCTTGAAAATGTGAGATGGGCTTATTGAACTGCTCTCGCGTCTGGCTGTAGTTGATCGACTCCTGCAGGGTCGCCCTGCCGATGCCGATGGCCTGGGCGGCGATTCCGATGCGCCCGCCATCCAGGGTGGTAAGCATCTGCTTGAAACCTTCGCCGGGTTTTCCAAGCAGGTTTTCAGCCGGAATGCGGGCGTCTTCGAAGACAAGTTCCGCGGTCCCCGAAGCGTTTATTCCCAGTTTCTCTTCGACTTTGCCCACATGGAAGCCGGGGGTGTTTTCGAAATCTATTATGAACGAACTTATGCCCTTGTATCCGGCGGACCTGTCGGTAACCGCGGCAAGGACACAGTAGTTGGCAACGTTACCGTTGGTGATGAACCGCTTTGTCCCGTTTATGATCCATTCATCACCTTTTAGGACCGCCGTGGTGAGCATTTTTGCCGGGTCGGACCCGGCGCTCGCTTCGGTGAGCCCGTAACAGCCAAGGGCCTTGCCGCTTGCCACGGGCCGCAGGTATTTCTGCTTCTGCTCCTCGGTGCCGTAGGTATACAGCGGGAAATCGTAGAGGCTGTTGCAAACGCTCATGATGACCCCACAGGAAGCGCATGCTTTGGATATTTCAATTACCGCCAGGGCATAACAGATATAATCCATTCCCGCCCCGCCGTATTCCTCGGGGATTGTCACGCCCATAAGGCCAAGTTCTCCCATCTTCGCGCAGATCTCGGCGGGATGGGCGTGCAGCCGGTCAAGTTCGGAAGCAACGGGCCTGATCTCCCGCTCGGCAAACTTTCGGGCCATTTCCTGGATCATTTTTTGCTCTTCGGTCAACTCGAAATTCATGTCCTAACCTCCGTGGGGCGTATTTAGCCCGTGTCCATCCGGAAAACCCGTGATGTGTGCACTGGCAGTTTCCGGACGAAAACTAGCTCGTCATGGTGCCCTTGAACCGGGGCTTGCGTTTTTCCAGGAAAGCTGAAACCCCCTCACGCATGTCCTCGCCTCCGAAGCAAACTCCAAAGGCTTCAGCCTCCAGAGCGCAACCGCTTCGCAGGTCAACGTCGGCGCCGCAGTCGACCACTTTCTTTATTGATGCAAGAGCGGCTGCGGGTTTGGAGGAAAGCATGCGCGCGATCTTCATCGTTTCCTCCAAAAGCTGCTCGGATGGAAAAACTCTTGCCACAAGGCCAAGCTCTTTGGCCTGCTTGGCGTCGATCATTTCCCCGCTCATGCACAACTCCTTGGCCCTGGCGCGGCCTATCAGGCGCGAGAGCCTCTGTGTTCCGCCAAACCCTGGAATAAGCCCCAGATTTATTTCCGGCTGGCCAAACCTCGCCCTGTCGGAAGCATAGATAAAATCGCAGGCCATCGCAATTTCGCAGCCGCCTCCGAGCGCAAAGCCGTTAACGCACGCTATAACCGGCTTGGGGAGTCGCTCCAGATCGAAGAGAACTCCCTGTCCCTTTTCCGCAAAAACACGGGCGCCAAGCGAGCTGAACTTGAGAAACTCGTTTATGTCGGCGCCGGCGACGAATGCCTTGTCCCCGGCTCCGGTAAGCACGAGCACCCGAATGTTTTCCTCCCGCGCTGCCCGACCCACTGCATCGGCGGTTTCCGCGAGGGTGGATGGATTAAGTGCGTTCATCACTTGTGGCCTGTTGAACGTCAGGACCCCTACGCCATCCTGAATGTGAAAAAGAATGTTTTCATAGCTCATGGCGAATTCCCTCCAGATTGAATGCGTTGAGGTTTGTCCGCAAAGGTGGCTCCGCCCGTGCTAATCGATAGGGACAGGGTCGCTTTGCTCTCTGTGTGAAGTCGCTTTCCCATCGAAAGAAAAGCGAATGGCTCTTGCTTGCAAGTGGTTGTCAAGTGTCAGAAAACGTTAACAGTATACGGGGAGGCACGCGGTTTTGTCAAAATTAATGGCGAAAGCCTGCCCGCTGGTCCGCGCTCGGCTTGCCGACGCAGGAGTCACCGTCTCTAAGTCCCCTCCGGGCTGGAGGTCGGGTAACCGTCGCTGAAAAGCTCCCCGCAGAACCGTGACAGGTTTTCAGCCGCGCCGATTGCCACCAGTGTATCTCCCGCCTGAAACTTCTCCCTCGGATGCGGGTTGAACACCATCGTCCCTTCGGGCCGCTTTATGGCCACAATGATCAGGTTGTAGTTGCTGCGGATGCCTGAGGCCATAAGGTCCATGCCGACCAGCTTCGAATCGTCGGGAATGCGCATCTCCTCCATGCGCAGATCCATTCCTTCTCCGGACAGGGCGAGTTCGAGAAAATCGGTAACCGTCGGCCTCAGTATATTGTGGGCTATCCGGACGGCCCCAATGGCGTAAGGTGAAACCACCCGGTCGGCGCCGGCCTTGAGCAGCCTTTTGTCCGTTCCCGGAGAACCGGCTCGCGCAAATATGAGCAGTTTTTTGTTAAGATCGCGCGCGGTGAGCACTATGAACACGTTTTCCGAATCCTTGGTCACAACCGATACCAGGCCTTTGGCGCGGCGAATCCCTGCTGTAATCAGATTTTCTTCGTCCGTTGCGTCCCCGAAAAGATACACGAGGTTTTTTTCCCTCAGCCGTGGGAGCACGGATTCGTCGGATTCCATTATCACGACCGGGACCTTGTTTTGTTGCAGCTGGTCCACAATGATCTGCCCCATTTGCCCGTAGCCGCATACTATGTAATGGTCTTGCATCTGATCGAGTTTTTTTGTCAATCTACGCCTCCGGTAAGCTTCCAGAACGTCTCCATCGAGCACAATCTGGCTGAAATAGGCAAGGGCAAAAGCGACGTAGCCGGCGCCCATGAAGATCAGGACAATAGTGAAAATACGGCCAACGTTGTTAAGAGGGTGCACCTCGGTAAAGCCGACGGTAGAAAGGGTGATGACGGTCATGTAAAGGGCTGCGATGAATGAGTAATGCTGGAGGAACATATATCCGCCGGTGCCGAAGGCGAGAAGCGCGATCATGATCGCCACGATCACAGCCACCCTTCGGCCTATCGCTGAATTAAAAAATCCTCTCATAGAAAAACTTCCCCCTTTTTTCAGCTGCGGAAAAACCCGCCGGCAAAAACCGCAATGCACTCACCGCCGTAGCCTCGTTCCACAACGGGCCTTATCACCACGGCCTTCGACATCACCGGCCGGGAGTCAGTATCTCAAAATTTTCTTGACAGAGCCAGCATCTTCCTATATTTAGGCGCGTGTACATATTCGCACAAGCTCTTTTGTCAGGCAGGCAGTTGAAACGGAATCAAAACCGGAGCAGGCGCCTGACATCCACTCCGGTGCGGCAAGGTAAGCGATAATCTCGAGCTGGGTCTTATCGTCGTGAAAACTGCACATTAGCCGCATGAGGTCACGAAATGCCCCTCAGCTGAAAAATCTTCAATGTAAATCTCCGATTCGGATTATTGGCTGTCCGTGGTAACAGTTAAGATAGAGAGGTAGTTTGCCCGTACCCCCCGGCAGACAATGAGGAAGGAGGTGTGGAAATTCGCGTTCAACCTGGTTTTTTGTTGGTCAGGCAGTTCATTCGACTAACCTTTAGGAGGTAAATCATGCCAAGTTACGTAATGACCGAGAAGTGTGACGGCTGCAAGGGGCAGGATAAGACCGCTTGCATGTATATATGCCCCAACGATCTGATGGCGCTGGATAAAGACAGGATGAAGGGGTACAACCGCGAGCCCAATTACTGCTGGGAGTGCTACTGTTGTGTAAAGATCTGCCCGCAGCAGGCAATGGACGTTAGGGGCTACGCCGACTTCATGCCTCTTGGCGCCGCTTCCACCCCCCTCCGGGGCAGCCAGGACATCATGTGGACCATCAAATTCAGGGATGGCAGGATCAAAAGGTTCAAATACGCCACCAGGACGACGCCCGAGGGTTCTATAAAGCCCTTTGATGGATTCGCCGAGGCAAATCCGGCAGATTTGGATAATCAATTCCTCCTTGGTGAACCCAGCATCATGGGTATGACAGAACTCCTGACCATCAAGAAATAAGGAGACTTAAAAATGAGAGATTTCGCTACAGAGGTTGTCGAAACTGACGTGTTGATCCTTGGTGGTGGTATGTCCGGCTGTGGCGCAGCGGTCGAGGCTGCATATTGGGCAAAGCCGCTGGGCTTGAAAGTGACTCTTGTAGATAAGGCTGCAATCGATCGAAGCGGTCCTGTAGCGATGGGGCTTTCGGCCATCAACACCTACATGGGGTTGGACGGCAAAGTGACCCAGAATCCCCGCAAGCCTGACAGGTTCGCAGAATACGTGACCAACGACCAGTGCGGTATGGCGCGCCAGGACCTCGTCTTTGACGTGGCAAGGCATGTCGATTCCTCTGTGAAACACTTCGACAAGTGGGGCCTGCCTATTTGGAAAGATGAGGCTGGAAATTATGTGAAGTCCGGCGAATGGCAGGTGATGATAGCCGGTGAAAGCTACAAAATCCTGGTGGCCGAGGCCGCAAAGTCCGCTTTGGCTGCTCTTGGCGATAAGGGCCAACTCCTTGAAAGAGTCATGATCACGCACCTGGTAAAAGATGAGAACGATCCCAACCGGATCGCCGGAGCGGTTGGTTTCAGCGTCAGGGAAGACAAGTTCTATGTCTTCAAGGCCAAAGTGACGCTTGCCCTGATGGGCGGTGCTGTCCATGTGTTCAGGCCCAGGTCCCAGGGCGAAGCTTTCGGTCGTTCCTGGATGCCTCCCTTTGTCAGCGGCTCCGTATACGCCCTGGTTTTGCAGGCCGGCGGCGAGCTGACCCAGATGGACAATACCTTCGTTCCTCCCAGGTTCAAGGATTCCTACGGTCCTGTTGGAACCTTCTTCCTGCTCTTCAAGACCCCGGCGACCAACGGCGAGGGCGGGCCTTATATCGGCGCATACCCCGATGAACTTGCCAAATGGGCGCCATATTCCAACGCAAAGCCCTGCCCGACCCCTATCCGTAACTACGAAATGATTCTGTGCCAGAAGGAAGGCAAGATTCCTTTCATAATGCATACGGAAGCGGTTGTGGAGAGGTTTAAGAAGGAAATCTCCGATCCGAAGGAATTGAAGAAGAAGATCAAGGCCTACGAAAGCGAAGCCTGGGAAGACTTCCTCGACATGACCATCGCCGGAGCCACCAACTGGGCCGCCCACAATATCGATCCGCTGGAGAAACCCATGGAGCTCCAGTTGTCCGACTCGGTTTTCATCGGATCGCATGCTTGCTCCTGCGGTTCCTGGGTCTGCGGTCCCGCAGACGTCATGCCTGCGGAATTCAAGGAGGCATTCCCTGAACAGTATAACCTGATGACCACCGTTAAGGGTCTGTTCACGGCCGGGTGCGGCGTTGGCGCTTGTGCTCACAAGTTCTCGAGCGGCTCGCACGTCCAGGGCAGGATCGCCGGTAAGTCCGTTGTCAAGTACGCCAATGACAACAAGGCCTACGCGCCGGCAATCTCCGACGCGACCGTAGCCAAGTACAAGGAAATCATCTTCAAGCCTTACGCAATGTATGACACGAATAAGGATTTCACCACCACGCCTGATGTGAATCCCAACTACATCTCCCCCCATAACTTTCTGTTCAGACTGCAGAAGATCATGGGCGAATATGCCGGTGGCTGGGAGACCCTGTACGGAACATCCGACAAGCTGCTCGAGACCGGTATTTGGAAGCTGGGGCTTCTCGGCGAAGACATCGAGAAGCTGGCAGCCAAGGATTCGCATGAACTCATGAGGGCATGGGAATCGGTCCACAGGTACTATGTCGGCGAGGCATGCGCAAGGTCGAGACTGGCGCGTAAAGAGTCCAGGTGGCCTGGTTACTACTACAAGTTCGACTACCTGAAGCTTGATGATACCCAGAAACACTTTGTCAACGTGAAGTTCGACGAGAAGACGAAGGAATGGACTGTACTCACACGTCAGATGATTTCCATCGTCTAGCTTTATTTGTATGATTGCAAGTGTATGACAGGGGGGCGGCCTTAAGGTCCGCCCCCAATACTTTTATTGAAGTAACATCAATAACGTAGGTTGTTTGGAGAGTATTATATGAGCGAGCAAAATGATAAAAAGGTTCTCTTTACATTGGATGATGAATTCACATTTTCCTGTGATCGTACGCTTCCATGCTTCAACACATGCTGCCGTGACATTAATATTTTCCTGACGCCCTACGACGTTTTGAGAATGAGAAGAAGTTTATGGATTCCTTCCGATGAGTTCCTTAAAGCATATACGGTTGCGCTCATGGGGGACGACGGGATACCCTTCGTTGTGCTCAAGATGAAAGAGGATCGAGATAAAACCTGCCCCTTCGTTGGCGCCGAGGGATGCGCCATTTACCAGGATAGACCGTGGTCCTGCAGGATGTTTCCGGTATTCCCGGTTTCGGCCGAGGAAGAGGAGTTCCTGATCGAGGAAAAGCTCTCCTGCCATGGCTTTAGGGTGAACAAGACCTCAACGGTAAGACAGTGGAAAAAGGACCAGGATATTTCTAAATATGATCTCATGAATGAAGCTTATAAAAAAATTACCCTTCATGATTATTTTCTGAAGGGAAATAAGCTCGATCCAGGAAAATCGAAGCTGGTCTATAGCTCATGTTATGACCTTGATGCATTCAAAAGATTTCTTTTTGGCACCAGGTTTTTTGATATATATGATGTCGATGAGCAAACTATCGAAGCAATCAGGAAGGATGAAGAGGAACTGCTGAATTTCGCGTATGGATGGGTTCAATTCAACCTTTTTACAGAAGGCAATTTGCGGCTCAAAGATAAGGAGATGGACAAGCTTTTGCAAGCCAGGAGCGGGGTCTCCTCCTGAGCTGTTCATCCAATGACGCAGCCATTTGTGCGCTCCTTGCCCAAAAAATCCTTATTTTCCTACTAACCGGATATGGCTATTTCTTTGCCGAGCGGTTAGAATCGACAATCGAACCTGCAGAGCCGTGCGCGTTAAGGTGCTTCGAGGCGCCGGCACGGGCAGGACGCACGAGTTGCTCTGCATCCTCGCAGATCGGAATAGCCGCCATTATTACGTGTACAGAAAGGATTGATCGATGTTACCCAGTACAGAGTATGTGGAATCCGTCGAGCGCACGTTAGATTCAAAATTTACGTTCAAGTGCCACAAAGATATAAGTTGTTTCAATAAATGCTGCCATAACACTGATATGCTCCTCACCCCTTACGACATTATAAGGATGAAGAAAAGACTGGGGCTTTCATCCAGTGAATTTCTCCAAAAGTATACATATACTCATATCGATGAAAAGTCGTCGCATCCTTTTGCTGTCCTTACAATGAACGATGATGAGGACGGCAGATGCTGTTTTCTGAGTTCTGAAGGCTGCAGTATTTACGAAGACCGCCCGGCTAACTGCAGATATTATCCGGTGGGGAAGGGGCTCATGATAAGGGATACGGAAAATGGGCCCGCGCCTGTCGATTTCTATTTCTTTATCAAACAACCGAGCTGTCGCGGCTACGACGAAGACCGCGACTGGAGCATCGCGGAATGGAGGAGCGCCCAGGGAGTCGATCTCTACGATGAAATGAACAGAGAGTGGCAGGAAATTCAATTGAGAAGAGACAATCCCGGCAAACCCAAACTCGACGACAAAAAGCAATCGCTCATGTACATGGCGAGTTATGATATTGACAAGTTTAGAAAATTCGTATTTGAAAGCGGATTTCTCAACCTGTTCGAATTGGACAAAGATGAAGTTGAGAAGATGCAAAGTGATGACATTGCGTTAATGCAGTTCGGCTTCAAGTATTTGAAATATATTTTGATGCTTGAAGAGACCCTGAAAGTAAAGGAAGAGTACAAGAAGGAGAAGACGCCGGTTAACTAAAATCACCGGTATGAAGCTTTGTTGTTTCTCCTGAGTGCCGATCGCCCATCCGGCTTTCGCCGGGTGAAAGATAGTAACTGAGCGAGCCCTTTGCTCGCTCAGTCAGACCCCTTAGTCTAGTTTAGGTAGGGTGGGCACGAGCTTTATCCTTACAATTACCCACACATGCCCCCATTGTCATGGGCCATGTTTGAGGTGTGGGAGCAGGAAAACGTACATTGCGACGGCGGGTTCGAGTTGCTGTATGCCCCGCCAAAGAA
>JAJYTC010000150.1 GCA_021793275.1 Deltaproteobacteria bacterium
GTCCTGGCGGACTGGGCCCTGGATCGCCTCCGGCAGGAATACGATCTGCCGGATATCAAAAGTCCCTCGGAGCGCCGGGCCTTCCTGAAGCTCAAAAACGCGTGCGAGCAGGTCAAAATCGAGCTGTCGCGCGCTGAAAGGTCAGCCATCGTCATCCCGGAGCTTTGCATCGATGGTGGCGGCAATCCTGTGGATGTCGACCTGGAAATCACCCGGGTGGAATTCGAAAAGCTGATCGCTCCCCTGGCGGATAGAGCGCTCTCGATATGTCTCTCGGTTATAGAACACTGCAGGGTATCGCCTGACGAGATCGGGCGTGTGGTCTTCGTTGGGGGCCCCACGATGACCCCGTGCATCAGGACCCGGATCGGGGAAGCACTCGGGGGAAGAATTGCTGCGCAGATCGATCCGATGACGGCAGTGGTCCGGGGGGCCGCTCTCTACGCCGCAACGGCCGGACTGGACGCAAGGCCGGCAAATGCCGGACCACGCCCGCTGAAGGGAATGGCGGTGCGAATCGAGCATTTGCCCGTCACTTCCGATCTGGAGCCTTTCGTTGTCGGAAGATTTCTTCCCGGACCGGGGGAGCGCCTGCCCGCAGCCGTGCGGATGAGGCGGGAGGATGGGTTCACAAGTCCTGATGCGGCAGTCGGAAATGAGGGAAGTTTTGTCCTTCAGGCGTCGCTCCAGCGCTATTGCCGCAATGTTTTTACCCTTGCGGCAACCGATTCGGCAGGAAGGGAGATCCCGCTTGCAACGCCCCGATTCGCGATTGTCCACGGCGTTTCCATTGCCGACCCGCCCCTTTCCCGGAGCGTGGGTGTGGCCCTTGCCGATGACTCCGTCCATGTCTATTTCCCGAAAGGCACTGCCCTGCCGGCGCGCAAAACCTTTGTGCACAAAACCGTCAAAAGCGTTTCTGCGGGCGGCGGCGGAGCCCCCTTATCGGTTCCAATCGTTCAGGGGGAATTTTACCGGGCCCACCGGAACTGCCTCATAGGCTCTCTTGAAATCGATGCAGTGGGACGCGATCTGCCCGTGGGAAGCCGGATCGAGGTCACACTCTCGCTGGACCGCTCCGGGCAGATGCATGCCCGTGCCGACATCCCCTCGACAGGCAAGACTTTCGATAACATCATACACATCCTCATCCCTACCGCATCGCTTGAGACCCTCGAAGATGCGTTGAAGACGGCCCGGTCCCGGGCCGACCATGCCCTGAAACAGGTGTTCAGGGCCGGCGACGCCCGGTCCGCTCGAAATGGGAACCAGGTCCCGGCGCTGCTTGTCGAGGCGAAGCGTTCGCTGGAAGCCGCCCGCGGCGGAGACTCCGATGCGGGGCAGCGCCTGAGGCGGCTTATCCTCGAGATCGAGGGGACCCTCGATGCAGTCGATCAGGCTCTGGAATGGCCCGAACTCGTCCAGGAGGCAAATGAAAAGATAGAAGTCGCGGTTTACTGGGTATCGGCCCGGGGGACCTCCTCGGAGCAGAACCTTCTGGACCGGGCGATAACCGAAGCAAGGTCGCCAATCGACTCGGGCGACGCCCTGGAACTGGACCGGCGTGTGAAAACAATTCGAAGGCTGACCGACGCCGCCTATCACCGCGATCCGCGTTCACCGTTCCTCACTTTTGACTGGTACTCGGAAAATATCGCCTCCGCAACCGATGTCCCACGCGCGGCGGCTCTTCTGGACGAGGGACGCGAGCACTACAGGCAAGGGGACGCAGACGCATTGAAAAGCATAAACTCGAAACTCTACACTTTTTTCCCCGGCACGGAAGAGGAGCGGAAGCGGAGCTTCGACTCGGGGGTGCGCTAATGGCGGAAAAAAGCACAAAGGCGGCAAACTTCTTAGCCTTGCACCTGGCCAATCCCTTCCTGGTGCTCGATCTGCCCCCCGACAGCCCACCGGCCGCCGTCGAACGAAAGGGAGGACTGCTCCTCTCCCTGCTGGCAGTCGGTGCAGGCGAGGCATCCCACTATCAAACCCCTTTCGGCCCGAGGAAGAGAACGCCCGAAACGGTGCGGGACGCGATGGCTGAACTTCGGGACCCCCAGCGCCGACTCATCCATGAGTGGTGGGTCCTTGACGAGGAGTGATAAGCGGAGTGCGATCTAAAAGCTCGCCCGCGCCCGCTCGGCGCGCTGCTCAAAGAAAGGCCGAAATCAATGGAGAAATGCCATGGCGCCTCCTGTTAGTGTATTTTTCCATGGTCACCGAGTATGTGATATTTGTCGTCCTTTGGACCATAGATCTGCTCTACGCGCATTTATCGATAAAACCGGAGTGGCTCGATCAATCCATCGTAATTGCCGGCGCCGCCATACCCGTTTTCCTCACACACGTTTGGTTCTGTCCCTGGCTTGCCTGGCGCATCTGTAGACCGCTTGGATTGTTCTTTTTTGCCCGGCGCCTCTACCGGTTTACTCCCGGCGCCAGCAGGCGTGACATAGAAAACTTCGAAGCGCTGCTTCGAGCATTGCGTGGCGTTGTGCCGGCGCCCCCGCCCCCGATGAAAAAAGGCCCGGGGATAAAGAGACTTAGATTTTTGCTCGTCAACAAAAAGCCGCTTCCTTTTTTGGTGGATGCGAAGACGACGTTAATGCTCGCATTGTCCAGGGAGGTCCTGGGCGATTATGCCCTGGCGGAGCGACTTCTCCAGACATTCGAGCTCTGTCCGCCGGGATTGAAGGCCCTGGGGATCTTTCGTCCGTTTGTCTTCGAGGAACTGGCCTGGCATGCCGCAAAGAGAGGCGACTGGAACGCGGTTCTGCGCCGGGCGCGCATGGGTTCGGGCAGGGGAATGCTCCTCATGAGGCTGCTTGCCGAAAAGCATTTGGGACGCCGGGTGCACCGGGCCGCCCTCTGGTTTGCCTTTCTCATCTCACCGTCACGGCGAAGAGCGGTTCGATTGGTCTCCGATGCCGAAAAGCTCGCGCCCGGCGAATTTATACAGCGCCCGGGCTGCCGCGAGGGCCTCCGCCTGACCCATATGCTATTGCTTTCCAAGGCTTCGGAAGGCATATCCATCGACCTTGGGGAAGTCTTTCGCCTGGCCGAAGCATGGGACCATGAATTTGCCGTACGCAAACAGGAGAATCTGCTTCGCCGCGGGATGGAAATCGGCGCACGCGACGTCCTCGGGCTTGCCCGAAGAATCGAGGAAAACGTCCTCGATGAACTCGAGGAGATGGCTGCCGCAGCCGAAGGGGAGATCCCCCGGGAAGTCCTTGCCGGTAGGGACGAGGATGAGGCCTCGTATGAAGAAAGACTTTTCTCCCGGCTCAGGAACCGTTTATATAGGGACGTCGATGCTCTTTTGGATCTTTTCCGGGTGGAAAGCGGCGAAAAGGTGGAAGAAGGAAATCTGCTCGAGCACTGGGAAAACTGGCTTTCCCTGTGCGAGTCGGTATCGAGATTTCATCGCCTGCTGGGAAAGGACGAACTCTCCATGCTCTGGTATGGGACCCTGCGTAACGCGGTATGGAACAGCATCACTCGCATTTTTAACGATCACGGCTACCGGGTTGCATTTATTTCGATGATCATGTTCAACTGGGTGACGGAGATGTGCCGGCTCCTGGGTGATGAAGAGGGAGCAACCGTAAACCGCAACAATACGAAGCTCTGTCGCGATGAACTGTTGGTTAAACAAAGGGTACGGAAACAAATCTCAAAATGGGCGGCATGAGAACCCGAACCGGCCACGGGTTCGAGTGACGGGAACCTCACTGTTCGGCGCTGTCCCGAGTTTTTCCCGAATGTGCCGTGGTATGCTCACCTGGCCTTTTGACCTGACACGCACGGCGGCTTCCATTCAGCCATACCCTTATCGTTAATAGTATTCCCTCGAACGGAAGGTTAAAGGCAACCGATCTAAATGTTAAACCGGAAATGAATTATATCTCCGTCCTGGACGGGGTAGTTGCGGACCATTCCCCGCCACTATCCGGATCGAGCAAAAGGTTTTCCGGGGGGGGAGTAGAGCCGCAAGGTAAGTATTTTTCAGCGCCCGGATGCAGGACGTCTCCAACGGGGTCATGCTCCGTGCCCCTTCCGGTCACGAGCCCGAAAAGTTTATTCCAAAAGCGGCCCGTTCAATTTTTCATCCCCGCACGATCCGAATTTAATCGAATATTAACTTTTATCCGAAAGTTAATATTATATACGAAGGCGCCCCCGACGTTTCCGGCAGGTGCGGCAGTTCCGCCAAACTTCGGCAAGGAGATGAAAATGTGAATTGTTCTGGTAGCAAAGAGCTATCCGGTTACTTTGAAAGACTCCGCCAGGCCACGTAGGACGTAATCTGCATCAAGCGGCCCTACCCTTCTTCTTGCTCGGAGGTAACTTCGTGGTCTTGGCATAGCGTTCATCAACAGAAATTTTCAACAGCTCCACCTTATACCCGAATCCTCGCGGCACCTTTGCAGTATTATTAAGGTTAACCCTTGAGAAGAAGGGAAGGCGAAGCGCCCCTCCCTTCTCCTCGCTAATTACTGCGTAGACCACAGTAAATTCATCCTGCCCAGGCTTCCTGTTGATCTCGACCAAATCGACGAATCGCGCCGCGAGTTTTTCTCGCACTTTCTTTCGAAAGTCCGCATCAATCTGTAGTAGTTGAGCAGAGACAAAGCCTTGGGAGAATAGGTGGCTGAACACACAAGATTTCCCGTAGAGCTTCACATGAATCAGCTCGCGGTCAATGGAAAACAGGTCACAGATCTCGACCTGTCCATGTCCGCGTCCATGCATGACTTTCTTCGTATCATCGCGAAGCGCGTAGCGCTCTGGCTCCGCGGCGGCGACACCAGCATTACGCACCCTCGCCACCTCCTTTGTAAAATGGCATTACAAGCTTTGACATCGGGATTCTTGCGAAGTCGGCATCAGTCTTACTCACAAAGTCAGGTGCTACGCTGAACCACTTTCCATCATTTAGGATGTATTTCTTGCCAACGTAATCGATCTCTGCATAAAGGCATTTCAAAACCGGCCACTTCCGGAAAGTGGAGTTGTGGTCGGCATCGGCGCATTGGACCTTGCTCAGTCGTAACAAGTCAAGCGTAAGAGGAGCATCAGGCTTGACGGTTTTCAAAAAGCCCTGGAGGCTGATGTCGGCATGCACTTCCCTTCGGCCACCCGTGTACATGAAACCCTTGACCGTGGACCACTCGATGATCTCGGGGATAGCCAGCCACAAATTTTTGAAGTCCTTCGCGGCAAGATTCGCATTAAGTAACGCTTCCAGTTCGCCGATCAAAATAGAACTTTTTACCAGATAGATGTTATTCACCCATTGATGATCCTTGGAATTCAGCTCCGACTCAAATTGCCTTCTGTATTCGTTGAGGAGGAGCGGCACATCGGATAGATCCAGCTTGACATTGACGGCCAGCGAATCATTGCCCTTTCTTTTCATTTGCCAATTCACCCTCCATCGTCTGGCCCCTCCTGCAGTCAGACTACGAGGTCCTTAGGGTGGTATAGTGCATCTCACCTAAGGCGGGGCCACATATTCAGAGACTGTAAGAAAGGTTCCGATATCGACGGGTCTCCCGTGGAGCCCTTCCTCCCTGTATAAGTTTTAGCTTGCTGAGGACCTCCGCGAATGGGTGATTGTAAGGGTTGCGTCTTCCCACAGATATGGGAGTTTCAATCGATGAAAATTCCGCCAGCCACGCATCAACGTCAATAGTTCCGGCTTTTCCTCCGTGGTGAGGCGCGACGAGAATGCCAGCCATATTTCGATGATTTCCACGAATAGCGTCAAGGATTTTTTCGTAATGGTGATCGCCTGTCAGAATAGCCGTACGGTTAGGACCATCAACGCTGATTACTATGCCCGTCTGATTTCGTGACCGCCCTGGAACCGCTCTAAAAAAAAGTGTATGGTCCCACCCGCGAGTGAAAGCGGAGGACGATGCGATAACCTACGTCTGCTGGCCTGTCTGCAGGAGGAATCGACGCAATCCTGACGCCTTCATTGAGTAATGCGGAGTTTATGCGCTTATAAGTACTTGTATCCGGCACCTGTCTTGGCGCAATGAGCATCCTGATTCTCTCTAAATCTCGCTGATCGCAGCCGAGAAGCCCTTGATAATGATCAATGTCCCAGTGGCTCACGATGACATAAAGAGGACGTGCCTCCGAATCCAAAAGGCGAGATTCAACCAAATCCCTTACCTGCGGCATTGAGTATTGGCTTGATGCACCGATATCGTAAATTACCCTGTTTTGATCCGAAAGTATCTCGTTCCAATTCCCCTAGCCACAATCTACTACTAGCAGTTGCATATTAGTTGACAACTCATCAACCGGAGGTAGCGGACCCACTGGAGGCATGGCATTCTTCTGGCTTGTTAGAAATTCCGTGAAGTCAATCGGAGTGTCAGGACCATATAGAAAAGCCCTCAAGAACGCTCCGCCCGGCATTTCAGGAGTTACCGACTCGTATCGGAACTGTTCAAAAGTGTTGTCATCAATATCATACCAGGAACCTTCCTTCAGTGATTTCCAGGGTAGTGATTTGTATTCGATGGCCAGCATCGACTGAGGTTGATGATCATTTACTTCCCGCCTAAGTAGGCGCTCGATATGGAGATTTGTGCGGATATCGTCGGTATCAAGCAATGAAAAACGACGGCCGCTGTCACTGATGGGTTTGAAATTGGTGCGTTCGACGTAAATAGGCATTCAGATTCTCCGATGACGGTCTTCCAGAAAGCCTAAAGTTAGGAGCCCATGCCTTGATTTTCCTTTCTCAATACTGCAAAATTTTGAGAGAATGCAAGTCTATTCTAAAAACTAGCGCAGGTCCCGAAATGGCTCGTGAGAGAAAGGGCCGCTGCATTTAAATGCCCTGGATGCGCAGCCTGACTGCGTCTCGATGGCCGATCCGCTTTTTCTCGCCCGCTATGTCGAAAATGTTGGGTCCGACGCTCTCGACATGATAGCATCCTGTCGCGCGCTGGGGTCGCCCGACCCTGTCTTTAAACAGAGGCTCGGTCCATTATGGCGCGACTGGCTGAAAGGACCGGTTACGGACGGCCTAGGACTGAATGAACGGCAGAATAAGGCGATGGTTCTGTTTCGCCAAGTATTGAGTATCACCAACGCCGCGTATCAGGAAGTTACCGGGGCAAGCCGGGCCACTGCCAAGCATGATCTCGATGAATTGATCAGCAAAGGAGTGTTGATGCTCGAAGGCCATGGGCGCGGGGCGCGCTACACAAAGATGAACAATTGGCTCATAAATGGTTCAAATGGCTCAGTGGCCATCTCACCGCGCAATGAGGTGACTAAATGATCGAGATCGACAGCGAATGGGACGAAATTCGGATGAGAACATCGCGGACGACGTATTCGCTTGGAACTATACATCGGCCCTTTTCCACCCGACACCTAAAACGCTCACGCGCTTTTTGCCCAAGGCTGTTTGCCCAGTCTGCGATGGCCTTATAGCCCCGCATTCCGCACAAAACCGCACCGGCGGATATGGCAAGCACGGTTGCAAGCCTGTGACGGCGCCCTTGAATGCGACGAGGATCGGGAATATCGGTGAAAAATTGGGGCAAAGCCCGCATCTGATCAGCAGTTATCGTCATTTTCGCTGCTCCTGTGTCGAGGTTGGGTTAGAGGATGGGGCGGGACAGCAATTCTTGTGCATCGGGTTGCAGTGGTTTTAGGAAGATCATTTTGTGTGAAGGGGTTTTAGCGCCATAACCCTTGCCAGAACGGCGGAAACCTTTCGTGTAGCCTGCCAATATCCAATTTGCCGCTCTACAGACGGTACCGTGGAAGCGTTGAGGATCCACAAAGGTCTCAAGCAATACCAGGGGGTGGCCGAAGGTGTTTTGCCAATCGGAGGGCAGCCTCTTCTGGCACAGCGACAAAATGCGCGACCCCAGATTCGGAAGGTGCCAGTCGGGAAGGATCAGGAAGCGGCTGTTGTTCGCTATCAGTTTGAGGCGATCAAACTGATGACGTGAGTTCCAGCCGATCCATTGATCACGTGCCGCGCACTTCCATGCAGCGGCGGAAAAGCTCAGAAGCGCCACCCATTGGTTCTGCCACAGTGCGAGATACCAAATGGTTTCGCTGATTTTGGGCAAGCGCGCCCAGGTAATGATGCTCACTCATCAGTTCCTGGTAGCGACTTTCTTCGGATTGTTCTACGGGCCTGAGTTGGATCTCCCGAATGTCCAACGCGGATCACCTCCCGAATGAGTATGAGAGGCACTTTTTGTACACTAACGGGAACGAGGTGACCAGACTGGAATTTAAACCGATGATTTATTTTGTTGATTTTGGATGGACCAATTCACCCTGTGCAGGCCGGGAATTGATGTTGCCAAATCGGCCCGGAAATTATATAAGGAAAGTTCTTCGCCCCCGTAGCTCAGGTGGATAGAGCACGAGATTCCTAATCTCGGTGCCGGGTGTTCGAATCACCCCGGGGGCACTTGTAAAATCAAAGGGGTTACGGTCATCGGGCTGTGGCCCCTTCTTCTTTGGTGTGGGGTTTGCCCTCTCGAAGAGAGCAACGGCCGCTCCACATTTCTCTAACCACGCCAGGCATCGGCTCACGGGACACCCATGAAGCATGTCCAGACAGATCATGCCATCGTGAAAAGCCTTCCGGGAAGGTGCTTTTTACCGAGCGCTCCCAATTCGCACCTCGTCCACACACCGTTCCAGCTTCAAAAGGCGCCCTACTTTCTGAGCTCCACGGAACAAAAATTTCCACCGTCGGCACGACGAAGTACCTTAACAACATGGCATTCCAAACTTTTCAGTCATTGCATTCATCAGATTCCGAACCGCGTCCAACAGCTTGCCCCTATCCACCGTGTGGGCAAGAGAAATCATAGCCTGGTTGCACGGATCAAAGGGGGACTGAGGATGAGATAAAAAACTTCGAGCCGCCATCATCGACTGACGAAAAGTATTGGCGGATCTCAAATCCGCAGTATACTGCGCTATTTGATAGCGGATGAAGCAGATCATTGCTTCTAAACACTCTAAATACTTATTCCAACAGGACAATATGAGCTATATTGAAGAAAATCTCATACCCGATGAAAAGATTCTGTATGAGTCTAAATTGCATTGGGTCGTGTTTCTTTGGCCCATCATCTGGCTTATTGTCGCGGTCGTTATATTCCTGACGGGCGGTCATTGGGCCATCGCCGGGGGGGCCGTGACAGCCGCCATAGCGGCATTCAAAGCGATTGAGTCGTCCATCATGTATTCTACTTCAGAGTTCGGGGTTACAAACTACAGGGTTATAGCAAAAGTGGGGTTCATCCGAAGAAAGTCGCTCGAGGTCCTACTTAGTAAAATTGAGAGTATCCGTGTGAATCAAACCGTTTTGGGAAGAATCCTTGGGTATGGGTCGATTACGATTAGCGGAACCGGTGGTACACACGACCTATTCCCTTACATATCGGCCCCTTTAGAGTTCAGGCGCAACATTCAGGAGCAGATTGTAACCACTCAATCACGCTTCCCATAAGGCTTTTCTCAGGACCGGAATCAGAAAACAGCCATCCGGCGAATAGCTCCCGGTAATTTATCTCGCATTCCAAAGGCTTTACGGGCTGAATCCGAATTCAATCCTTTCATGATAAACCTTCTTCTTCCCTTCCGCCCTGGCAATCAGGAACGCTGAAAAATTTCCCTCCACATCATCCAACATGTTTTACCGTGCAAGCCCTTGACCTTATAAACCATATTGGAGGTAACGAGATCGGTGTTGCCGCTGACTTTTTAAGATGTCATGCGGGCGTGAGTTCCGATGTGCATTGAGGGCAGCGGCTCGCCTTTATTGCCATGGTCGAAAGACTACAGGGGCATTGCTTAGTGGTCGCTTCTGCAGGTCGTTCAGATTTAAGCCTATTGATGCCACGGGCAAGCATAAACACTTCGAATGCCACTATCAGGAAGCTTATAATTGCATTAATGAAAAGCCCGTAGTTGACGGTCACCGCACCTGCCGCCTTCACATCTACCAAGGCCGCATAAGGTCTTGTGGAGCTTTGTTCCCTGTTTCAGACAGTTTGTACATTAAGGAATTATAGACAATATGCGCAATTTTTGCCCCGTTGACTCGCGATGAGGTCGTCTTTACATTCGGTCGTAGTTTTTTAGGTCCGTTATCACGGTAGTCAGTTGTTCTTTTCAAGCAGCATTAGTTTCAGGATTTGATAACGCCAGGCCCAACGACAAAGGGCGGCGAAGTGCCACGGAGCCTGGTATTCTTGTCGGCCAAATAGAAACATCGCTAGCGCCTGTTCATAATGATGCATTATTCCGGTTAGGCGAAAAGGAGATAACCGATCACGGTAAATCCATCAGGGAAGGCGATCTCCCCCAGGGGCACGCGCCATCTTTGAGAAGATAGAGCTGGAGGAATTGGAGAAGGTTCCGGATGGACCATAAGTGAAGTTTCGGGGCCTGGTTTTTTTGGGGATCGGACCGAAGCGGCAAGGCTGTTTGGCCGGCTTGATGCTGCCGGTGCTTTTTTGTGGGTGGAATTTGAGTTTAAGAGGTTCACGTGATTGTCAACTGATTTAGCGGAATGATTATGCAGCCATGATTCCAGGAAAAGGCGCTCCCGGGTCGGCTCAATTTTACGCTTGATTTAAGCTGGAAAGGAGAAAATTACTATGTATAGATTTCACAGGTCGGGACGGGTGAAAAACGGTAAGCATACTGAGGCAATCACGTGGGCCAAGGAAATCACCGAGTACGTCAAAGCTAAATATTCCCGGCCGCTTGAAGTGTATATGCAGGTATTTGGCGACTTTACCACTATCCACTGGTTAGATGAGTACAAGGACCTTTCCACTTTGGAGAGTGTTATGGGGCAGATGATGGCCGATCAGCAATACTGGGCCGTCGTAAATAAGGGAGCGCAGTTGTTCATTGACGGAAGCTGGAACGACACAATCCTTAGCCCCATCTAGGTGAATGGGACCTGGTAAATCTGAGCAACCTGGAAGTACTTTGTATCGTCCCGGGAGTGCCTGTTTCGCACGATCGATTGGACGCAGAGATTGAAGTCGTGCCTCGGGAGAAACTGGCGCAGTTGCCGGAAAAGGGCTCCGGCGAAATGCGAAGCGAAATACGCATATATATGGAACGTTTGCTATTCCTAGAATCGAGAATATATTATCCTCTTTGAAACCGCTATACGCTGACAGTTCAACGCGTAATCATTAGGTCACCATTTATTCTTTTTCTTTATTTTGATATTGATTTAATTTTGCGTAAAATTCTTACTTGTGTCTCATAGAGGGAATGATTGAATTACAACCAGAGCTTATATTAAATCGACATTGCTTTTCGCACTGGTCGCTATGTATCTGGGTGGGCTTATGCTACATATGCGACTCCATCCTGTATCACAGAACACATCGAATCTTGTGCCTCTTATTTCCGGTATCCTCAGCGTGGTAATCGTACCCATACTATTTTCGTACAAAAAATCAATCGGCTATGGACAAGTTTAAAATGTTCTCCCTGCATTGGTGGATTCTTCACATCCTGGCCATCCTATTTTCCATTTTTTTAGGTCATGCGGTACATTTCTGACAGGAGTTTAAGACTTC
>JAJYTC010000151.1 GCA_021793275.1 Deltaproteobacteria bacterium
GGGGCTCCTTTTCCAGTGCTTTTGTCTCGACCAATGTTATCCTTTTCCCTGTTTGCTCGGTGTGCTCACGCAATCATCTCGCCTCCGATCGAAAACGGGGTCCGAACAAATAAAGCATTTAATATTATAGAAGAGCCGTGCGTGACCAAGGCTTTTTTTCTGAGTGATGTGAAGTCGTTAGTGCTACTTAGCGCATCTTTGTCCTTTTGCTCCATCCCCCCGCTTTTGTCAACCGCCAAAATATTATGTTATCTGATTTGAGCCTTTTGTGTAAACCTCTCTACTGCCCGCCCGGAGAATAGGAAAACGCTGGGGAGAGCGGCCCGAGCGCCGAGGCAAAGAAACGAAGGAGCGCCAGGCCATTTCGGCTTTGCCCTTCTTCTCAAACTCTTCATGCGGACTTGCCGGAAGCTCACGTTGTACTTAACTTCCTTGAAACATTCGGGTGATGCTTATGTTCCTCTTTAGTATTGGATATCAAGTAAGTTCCGCCAACAATTACACGAACTTGTGAGTGGAAACGTATTGACGGGATGCGGGCTGACGTTAACGCTTAATTTTCTGATGTCCACAATCTCCAACTGGAAAAGAAGGAGCAGACGGTGTTTCTATCCAATATGAGACTGTCCGTATCCTTTATGTATATCTCCATGTTCATGAGTGACGCTGGTGGTTAAAAAGCAGCCCGGTAACGTTTTGTCAAAGCCTATCATGGAAAAATCGCATAATAAGGGGCCCCGGCAGGCGTAATGCTTTCCTGTCACTGGAAGGACGAGACTGCTCGGTCCGATATGAGGACTTTCGGCGGGAGTGGACAAATATGCTATCGACGATAAAGAAAGTGTGGGACATGTTGAAGCTGATCCCCCGCGGCGGCCCGGCTCTCTGCAACGTCGCGGTAACAAACTGCTGCAACGCTTCCTGTGACTTCTGCAACTTCGCCTGTAATAAACATCACGTTAGCAAGTTATGTTGGATTGACGCCCACAAGTTCGAAAGTGCACTGGAAATTCTCTACAGTCGTGACGTACGTTATGTGTGCTTCTTCGGAGGCGAGCCTCTGCTCCATCCGCATTTGCCCGAAATGATCTCGATGGTGGCGGCGAGGAACATGGGGCCGATAGTCATTACAAATGGTTGGCTTCTTCGTGATCGTCTGGAGAAGCTGGCCGAGGCCGGGTTGAAGACGGTGTATATCTCGATCGACTCCGCCAGACTTGAGGAACACGAAGCAAATCGGGGCCTTCCAGGCCTGGGGGAGCGCATAGGAACTGCGAACGCGCACATGCCGAGCCTGGGGATGATGCCTCTGGCTCAAATTACGATGAGCAAGCTGATCGGTGATTATCAGGAACTGATTCCTGCTCTGCGCGATCTTGGCTTTGCGGGAGTCGCATTCTCTTATCCACAGAGGTCTTGCCTTGGATCGACATCACTTGTTTGGTCAAGCGAGTCTGCCCTGGTCGATTTCACGGACCTCGAACTCATTGAGGCCTTCGATGCGGTGGACGATTTACGCAGTGCATTTCCTGTATTAAATCCGCGAGCGTCCGTAGCCGAGATCAGACGTCATCTCCGCCACGAATCGGAGCATTTCCCATGCTACGGAGGCTACAAGGGCTTTTATATGGACTGGAATTACGACATTTGGCGCTGTGACGCCTGGAACCGGCAGATGTGCTCAGTATGGGATTTCACAGATATTCCGTTGGTTCGTGATGGTTGCACGGAATGCATCGCCTGCTATCGTGACCTGAGCGTGATGCTGCACTTTGCTGTCGCGCTCGGCGATGCGCTTTCTCAGATGGCTAAAGGACATGTGTTGTCAGCCTTAAAGATCCTGGCGGACAGGCGCAATGCCGGCTCAATAGCCGCCGTCATCGAGAATTCCGGCATCCGTTCCCGCATGGCCAAGGTGGGAAATTAAGACATTCTGTCAAAGGTTGGCTCCAAGCCCCACTGTGTGTTCTTGAAGCCTCCGCTGTACCACTGCAATGTAACTGGGCTTCCCTCTGTCTGAATAAATTCCGGAAAAATCGAAAGACGATGGCGACACGTCAGTGTAAAATAGGACTTTTCGAAAAACATGTTTAATACGAATTTGCGTTCAAGATGCCTCCATCACGAAGAGGCAAACCGTAGCAACTGGGTGGAGCGCAGCGCAACCCATCAATTAAGATCTTGAACGCTAATTCGTATAACCCTCTTCCAGCCTATATTTCCCGTGCCGGGGACAGGGTGAAAGGACAAGAAATTGGCGGACCACAAAGAATCAAAAAAGTTTTCGGAACTGCTTGAGGTAGCCCGCAGACTCGGCGCCAGTGATGCGGCGGTCATTCCCACATCCGGGATCTGTATCGAAGATGAGTTGGCCAGGTTATGCGAGGAGCCGCGATGCGAAAATTTTGGTGCTTCGGCCAATTGCCCACCCCATGTTTCAGGGCCAAACGGGTTCAGAGAGTTGCTCAAGGTCTATGAGCAGGCTGTTGTGTTTAAATTAGAGGTGCCTTCCTCAGCCCTTTTTTCACCCGTTGAGGGTTTGGAAGTGTTCGGACTTCTACAGGAAATGGCAGCGGGTATAGAGCAGGCTGCAATAAAAATCGGGCAAACTCGCTCCAAGGCCTTTGCAGGCAATTGCTGCAAGAAACTTTTCTGCGGCGATCGTCCCGGATGCCGCGTTCTGCATGAGGGAGGGAAATGCCGGAATCCCCAATCAGCAAGGCCGTCAATGTCCGGTTTCGGCATCAATATCTCCAAACTCATGGAATCAGCCGGATGGTCCATTAAAAAAGCTGGTGGGGAGGGGGTAGATACCGAGACCGCGACTCTGTGCGGGTTGATCCTGATCGGTTGAGAAAACACATTAAGAACTCACAAAGCTAAACATGCCTTCCCCGAGGCATGGCTCACAATCTGTCGTTCTCTGGACAGGTACTGTTAAAGCCACAATATGGGTAATTTTTAGCCAGGCAGCGGCCGGGATATGGATATTTTCAATCCATTTTTCGGCGGGAACTGCCTGGAGGAAACGCGACAGATATCCATGTAACGCATTTATAATACCGGGATATCGGTTCGCTGGCAGAGGATGGCACAATCAGTGCGTAGGCATATGCCCGCAAAGTCACGGTTCGGGGCAACTGCTGCGCCGTAAGGTCTTTTGGAGGAGAGACAGCCATGTCGAAAGCCACTTTGAAGTATATTGTCGCTGCCCTGCTTTTTGTTGATTTGTGTTCCATTGCTGTCATCGGGTTGCTGTTGGCTTTCGTGATTCCATTCGGAGCCGGACCCTTTGGTGCAAAATTTTTCCTTGGCTTACATCGCCATGAGTGGGCAGATATTCACCTGACTTTATCGGTCATTCTTCTCGGTCTCGTAATCTTGCATGTTTGGCTGAGTTGGGACTGGGTGGTCGGAATCACGAAGAAGTTTTTTGGCGATCAATGGCAGAGGGCGCTCTGGGTCCTTTGTGGCGCCTGGTTTGCCGTTATTTTTGCGGCGTGGATTATTGTGAAGTTGGGATAAGAGGCCGCGCATCGAAGGGTGTGAAATGCTCGGCGCCCTCCTTGAATAATCTTGAAATAACAAAGGAGGCTGATAATGAATATCTTCTACCGCATATTGATCTCCATAGGGCTTATCGTCCTGCACTATGTCGGCATATTTCTTCCAATTACCGAAGGCTTCCTCATCTACATCATCCTTTTTAACCCGAAATGGTTCAGGGACTTCCTGAACGGTATGGCCAGAGATCGACAGGAGGCCACAGCAATATAACCCGCAAAAGCCCTCCGTTTGGCAATTGCCGCAATATTCCAGCCGGGACCTCGCGAGGGACCTTTCCCGAACGCGTCTTAGAATAACTGAGGGGGGGTTGGGGGCCATTATAAACTCGCTTTGGAGAGAGTTCGGCCCCCTTTTGGAAATAGGGCGTTGCTAATTCTACAAAAGTGGCAATGTTTTCGGCGCTTGGCTGAAAGAGAATAACGTCGCCCTGGCATCTATGAAATAGAAGGTGATGAATGTTTCATCGTCGGGTCCCTTCGGGTAAATCTTCAGAAGAGCAGGGGCCTCGGCGAAAGCCTGGGCTTTCGCTTCTCTGCTTCCATCGAAGGCGATCTTGCCTCGCACTCTCAGCCACGTATCGTCGGTCCCTTTGTCGGATATCTCGATTTCCGGGTTCGCAACCAATTGCTTGTAGACATCCTTTGTGGTGTTGGTGCAAAAGTAGAGCAGATTGTTCCTTTTCATAACAAAGCCGAACGGTCGGACTCTTCCTTTGCCTTCGTCTACGGTAGCGAGGTGAAAAACGGGATTGGCCTTTAAGTACTCATAAGTACTATTCAATTTGTCCTCCTTTCAACCTGGTTGCCATTACGCTTATCTTCCGGCCCAAGATTTGGAACGCAAGCAATTTAGACTTTGCGCATCATCAACGGGCAACTTATACTCCTCTGACACGCTCCGCGGCTTCCTGCCTGCGCTTACACGCTATACACAAACTCGTTACAGGCCTGGCTTTCAACCGTTCTATTCCTATATCGTCGCCACATTGCTCGCACTCTCCGAAATGGCCCTCTTCAATTTTTTGAAGGGCTTCCCGGATCTTAATGACCAGCTTGCGCTCCCGTTCCCGTATGCCGATCGTGAAGTTTCTGTCCGATTCAGCGGTTGCCCGATCTGCGGGATCTGCAAAATTTTCCTCAGTATCCGCTAGGTCAGCCGTAGTCTCCGCAGCTTTGGAATAGAGCTCGTCCAGTCTTTTGAGAAGCAAATCCTTAAAATACATTTGCATTTCTTTATCCATGCAGAACTCCGCTAGATTGGGTTCGAAAATTTTCTATCCCTCAATTACTGTCCCCATTCATTTTCGCCTGCAGCTCGTCCGAGCATTTGAAAGTGACCACTCGGTCTGGCGGCAGCTTGATTGGCTTACCACTATGGGGGTTCAACTCGACTCTCGCACTTCTTTTTCACCGAAAATTTTCCGTCCCGGACCCACTCATCATAATGTCTGCACCGTTTCCCCGGGACTTTTTCATCAGTTCGACTAAGGTAGCGAGACCTGGACTGACTGAAGCTTGGTGAAAAGTTCTTCTACGATATCGGCCTCGGGGGGGATGATAACGCACGCTATGGCAGGAGGCAAGATTAGTGAGAAGACTGGCGGTGACCCCGGGCATGGGACGGAGCAGGAAAGATCGATCCACTGGAGGCCATGCAGGGCGCCTAAGGGGAAGTCGTGGCTTCCTATGCCGCTAAGAAGACGAATTGTAACGAATTTTTTGTCTTCACCTGACCCAGGTTTCCGTTTCACCAAACAGTGAAAATCCAATATAGCCTCTTAACTTCAGGCGATTGTTTCCAGCGAGCCAAATTTTGCAGCTATACTTTTTACCATTATCAGGATCGTAGATCTTGCCGCCTTCCCACAAGTCGTGGCCCACATAACGGAATCCCTCGAGAAGCGGCAGGCCAAGCAGAGGACGATTCCTGAGCAGCGGATCGGGATTATGGATATCGAGCCTTGGACGGCCGGCGAGACCGCCTTTCTTTGTCAGTGAGTAGTCGGGATGGCGCATATATGAAATCTTCCCACAGTAATCCATCCCGCATTTGTAGAGCTTAAACTGCGTATCGTGATTCTGCGTGTACCAGAATCCGAGGATCGCATTACCACCGGCTGCATGCGCAAACGAGGTCCAAAGGAGGACGGCAAGCAGTACCGGTCCGATAACCCAGACCTTCATACTTTCTCTCCAATATCAGATTCACTCGCAATTTTTGGAATTATAGATGATAATCCGCTCGATATTGTAAGGCAACAATGGTGAAAATGAAAACCATCAGCTTCCCGGCTCGCGCGATTCCGCAATAAAATGCACTTCCCAACCCGAAATGGAATTAACCCGGCCCCTTCGGTTTTTCTTTCACCAATCCCGGTTCTGTTCTAAAATATCCTGCGTTTTGTATCTCTTACTTGAGCCCATGAACGGTCTTTTCTTCCGATACGGAGGCACGGATGAGAATAATTTGTTCCTCGATCCTTTTGGTCGTATTGTTCGGATTTCTCTCCATTGCCCATGCCGGAGAAAGCATCACTGCGCAACAAGCCGTCAGATTCATCGGCCGGCAAATGACGGTGTGCGGTCCGGTTGTCAGAGCTTACTATGCTCGCCAAGCCGAAGGGCAGCCTACAACTCTGAATCTCGGTGGAACTTTTCTCAACCAATATTTCACCGTGCTTATCCCGGGATCGGACAGGGGGAAATTTGAAAAGCCGCCGGAAAGTCTGTATGCCGGAAAGGAAATTTGTGTGACAGGAAGGATAGAAAGCTATCGGGGCAGGCCGTTGATCGTGGTTGGGGAGCCAGAGCAAATCAAGGTGAAATAAATGAAAACAGGTGTGCAAATATGGTGAAATCCGATGTAGTTCCAAATCGAGGTGGGAGCTGGCTTATTATGTCCATCCTGATTTTAGGCGTTTTGCTCCTGAGCGGATATTATATGTTCATGCAACTGGTTCATGGACAAAAAATTATCAAGAAACAGCAGGGGGAAATCACATCTCTCAATGTAAAAATCCGCAGTATGGGAGTACAGTTGGCCGGCATTCAGCAAGAACTAAAGTCTCAGCGCATTAATAGTGAGCATAGGTTTGCAACCGTAAATTCATCCTTGAATTTACTTGGAACCAAGTATGCCGTACTTAACTCGGCTGTAAACAAGTATAAAAAGTGTATCTTTCACTACAATTCGAAGGGCGTTCAAAGGTTAGACACTGATCTGGGATCGCTGTTTGTGACACTCAATGGAATAACTGCGCATCACAATCATTATGTACTAAGTTTGAATATTGGTAATCCTTATATGTCAGAGATCTCAGGATTTACACTACTCTTAAAATATGGCAAAGCATATAATCCAAGCGGATCTGATTCTTATCATGGCTGGCTAAAATCGTTGAAGACGATAAATAAATCGTTTAAAAAGAAGTTGAAACCAGGCCAATGGAATGAAATCACAGTATCGCTAGGGAAATTGCAACCCGACGAAGTTAAATATATTACAGTGGAAATGATGCTTGACAATATTATATTAAAAGAGTAGCGGCCCCTGTGCTACGATCAAGAGCGGGCCGCCAGTCGCCGCCAGGATGGGTGAGCGCAGTCAAACTCCGTCGTATTTGGTCCATCTTGAACGCCAAATGGGCATAAATCCTTTTCCCTCACTCTCAGACCACCTTTGAAAACCGCCGCACAAGTATCGGCGGCGCCCCCTAGGCTTGCGCACAATGGAACCGAAAACTGGCTATTTAACGGTCTGCCGATTTTTGTAAACAAAGTCGGCAGAAAAAACGTCTTTAACGATGAAGGAAAGGTAGGCCGTTTTTCCGCCAACCCTTAGCCGGCCATGTCCGGCTAGGTTTTAAGGAGGTGGATCATGAAACGATTGCTTAAGGCCTTTTCGGTTGTTCTGGTGGCAGTTGCTGCGCTTATGCTGCTTTCCGTACCTGCCTATTCGTTTAGAGGAGGCGGAGGTCACGGAGGCTACGGAGGTCACGGAGGCTACGGAGGTCACGGAGGCTACGCTGGTCACGGAGGCTACGGAGGTCATGGCTACTACGGAGGACATGGCGGCTACCGAGGACACGGCTACTACGGAGGTCATGGCTACTACGGAGGACATGGCTATTACCGTTACGGCTACGGCGGGTGGGGCTTTGGTGCATGGCCGTTCTTCTGGGCCTTTTCAGGCTACCCTTATTACGGAGGATACTACTATCCTTATTATAATGGGTGTTATCCTTACGCTCCGTATCCCAACCGCAGCTGTGGCCCCTACTATTATTACTAACGGGAGGTCCTCGGTGTCCTCGGGAAGTCTTTGAGCGATTCCCGGGGTGAGTGCGAAGCCGCCCTGCCTTGATCAAGTGGAACTTATCGAGGAAAGTAGCACAACATTGCCGGGCTGTGGTAAAAAGAACAGATCGGGATTTGTTGCTTCCGATTGTATACTCATTGCGAAAACCTCTACCATGGAGGAAGTGCCATGCCCTATGTGAATGTCAAGATAGCGAAAGCCGGCGGCATGCCCGGCGCCACGGCCGATCAGAAAGCAAAAGTCATCAAAGGAGTGACGCAGGTTTTGGTTGACGCCCTCGGAAAGGACCCGGAGACTGTTCACGTCGTGATCGACGAGGTGGATACGGACAATTGGGGCAAGGGCGGGGAAAGCCTTACCGTCCGGTGGGGGAGGACCCCTCAAGGTCCGAGCAGGGGATGAACTCACTGCCTGCATCCAGCAGTTGCAACCCCGGTTTCGCCTCAAAACAAAAGGAACGCATCCTGCCCATGAGAGCTATTGTCGACGAAATTGTCATCCACCGGGACAAGCGCGGAGTGGTATTCGAACCTCTGAGCTCCGACGTCCTTGGTGCCCAACGCAATGTACACGTCGTGCTTACTGAACCGGGCTCCATTCGGGGAAATCACCGTCACCGGCTTGGGATGGAGACCGTCGTCGTTTATGGCCCTGCTTTGGTTCGCCTTCGAGACGGCCAGGAGATCGCAGAGCGGGTGGTAGCCGATGGTGGCTCGGCGCGATTTACTATCCCGCAGGGGGTGTCGCACGCCTTCAAAAATATCGGGGACAGAGCGAACCTTCTGGTTTGCTTCAACACCTCAGTCCACGATCGGAACAATCCCGATACTGAGCCTGACGTCCTGATAGAGGATTGAAGACTCGTTCCGTTACGCCTGTTACGCACAGAAAGGACATGGAGATGATTAAGCGAGTTTTGTCGTTTTCTCTGTTCTTTATAGCGGCTGCTACGATCCATTCGACCTTTGCCTGCGCTGCCGGAATGCAGAAGGACGTTAACCAGGCGGTTGCCATCATTGAGCGTTTCAGGAGGCTTCCGGAAAAATCCATTCCCCCTGCGGTTCTAAGACATGCGAGGGGACTGGCCATAATGACGGTAGTCAAGGCGGGCTTTATTTTCAGTGGCCGCGGCGGTACCGGCGTGGTCGTGGCGCGCACCCGCAGAGGCTGGAGCGGACCTTCGGCGATCGGGACAGGCGGTGCCGGGTTCGGCCTGCAAATAGGCGCTCAGGTCACTGAATTTGTTTTCGTTCTCAATACCCCTGACGCCGTAAGGGCGTTCTCTGAGGGCGGTAACATAGCATTGGGAGCGGACCTGAGCGTGGCGGCCGGTCCCGTGGGGCGCACGGTCGAGGCGGGCGTGACTCCCTATGCCGCGGTCTATTCCTACAGTATCAGCCAGGGCCTTTTTGGCGGCATTTCTCTTGAGGGGACCGTAATCGCGACGAGAAATAAAGTGAACGAGCAATATTACGGCAGATATGTAACACCTGACGAGATCCTCTCTGGAAGTGTCCGAGTTCCGGCAGGGGCGAGGCGGCTCCAAAGAGTGCTTGCCCGGTACTAGAAATTTCGCTGACCGGCTCCCTGCAGGATCACGCCTGAATTTTCGCTTCTCGTTATAAAATTGAAATTCCTCTTCAGGCTCGCAGAATACCGGCTTTCTTTATGAGCGAAATTCGAATTGCCCAAGATATTTTGTGAGTTTTGTCTTTTGCTCCCCGTTGAGCGGCGGGCAATCATCGGGGGCCTTGACCCCTTTTGCCGCTTGAGAGGCAAATACCATGCACGTTTGCTCGCCGCACAGGCCGCAGTTGGTCTTGGGAAGAAGTCTCAGGATTTCGAGCACCTTTGGACTGGCAACGCTTTCGAACCGGGGTTCGATTTCGTCCCGTCGCTCCCAGGTGTCGTTGATTTTGTCCCGCAGCCATTCAATGATTTTCTCCGCCTCAAGCCTGTCGCCGGGAGCGGTTATGCAGATTTTCCGCGGATGGATCACTGCCAGCTTCCCGTTCAGTCTGAAGGAAACTGAACGAGGCTCCTTTGTATATTGAAAGCCGCCCAGCACGGTGTTCAGGTAGGGAATAACCTCGCTGATGTCCCGATCGAGACGAATCACCAGGTCCGGCGTCCCGCTTTCGGACCCGCACGCGAGGTGCACGAATTCCGTCGTGTAATTACCGATCAGCATTGAAGAGCTCCTCTAAAAGTTTCTGCACCCCGAATAATAGCATTTAAAAACCATCTGCCCGATTCGCTTTGTTTGGCCGTGGTATAGGGGAGGCATTCCTAAAACGTTTTCGATAAAGGATGCGACCTATGCCGGGGAAAAAGAGAATCGTCATCGCCCAAGATCTTACAATCCTCAGGGAGGGGCTCAAAATGCTCCTTTCGACAAATCCGGAAGTTGCGGTTGTCGGAGAAGCACAGAACGGACCCGATGCCATCCGCTCGGTCAAGTCCCAAATGCCCGATCTTATCCTCATGGACATTTCGATGCCAAAGCTCGACGGTACGAGGGCGATCAGGGAGATAAAGAAACTGAGTCCTTCCACAAAAGTCCTCGTGCTTACCGTCCACAAGACTGAAGACCACATCCTGGGCGCTCTTCGGAGCGGGGCGGACGGCTACATTCTCAAGGAAGCAAACTACGAAGAACTGGCGGTTGCCATAGGACAACTTTTTGCGGGCAAAAGTTACATCAGCCCCGCGATTTCGGGAAAGGTCATCGAGGGCTATATGGATGGCAGACGAAACATCAAATCGTCTACCCCCTGGGAGACTCTCACTGCGCGTGAGCGACAGGTCCTCAAAATGGTCGCAAATGGAGACAGAAACAGGGATATTGCCTGCAGTCTGTCCATAAGCGTCAAAACAGTCGAAAAACATCGCGCCAACCTGATGAAAAAACTCAACTTGCACAGCGCTTCCTCTCTCACCGCATTTGCGATCGAAAAAAGGCTGAGAGTCAAATAGGTTTTTTAGCTCCGCTGATTCATTGTTATTCTACTATTTATTTCATGTGGTGCGGTGTGCTGGGTGAAGAGTTGTCCGATTGGCCGTGTCCAATCGGCGCCCCGGCCAATGTCTTTCCTGGCTGGACATTGCGCTATGAGGTTGGCCTGCTGATTTTTCCTTCCTTTCTGATTCCCAGTTTATCCATCAGTTCGTAAAGATTGGGACGGCTTATCCCGAGGTCGGACGCAGACCTTGCCAGATTGAAATTATTTTGTTTAAGGACCCGGAGTACGATCTCCCGCTCCGTTTTCTCTCGCGCTTCCTTAAGAGTCATTACGCCGGCTTTCGAGCCGGCTTCCAGTTCAAGATCTTCCTCGGAAATCTTTCTGCCCTGGACCATAATTACGGCCCTTCGCATCCGATTTTCCAGCTCCCGCACGTTCCCGGGCCATTTGTATTCTTTAAGAGCGCTCAGCCCTTTTTGAGTGATCCCGAAAACCTTTTTCTTCTGTTCGGCCGAGTATTTTTGAAGAAAACTCATAGCCAACAGTTCTACGTCTCCCTCCCTGTCGCGCAGGGGGGGGACCTGTATCTTCACCACTCCCAGTCGATAATACAGGTCTTCCCGGAAGCGTCCCTCCAGTATCGCTCTATCCAGGTCCACATTGGTCGCTGCAATCACCCTGGTGTCAACTGTGATTTCCTTTCTGCCTCCCACGCGTTCGATATTGTGTTCCTG
>JAJYTC010000152.1 GCA_021793275.1 Deltaproteobacteria bacterium
ATACATGGGAAATCAAACTTCAAAAATGCTCATGTGCAACGCCGACCAGAGAGCGGCATTGATGCGGGTTGCATTGGGGGTAGAGCCTGCCGACATGGTGATCCTCAACGCCTCGGTGGTTAATGTGTACACCGGCGAAATCATGGAAAACTGCCCGGTATCGATCAAGGGGAAGTGGATTGCCGCTGTCGGGCCCGGTGCGCAGTCGGCAATCGATGAGTCTACGCTGATCCTCGACGCTGCCGGAAAAACCTTGGTCCCCGGCCTGATAGACGGCCATACGCACGTGTGTTTCTTTACATTGGAAGCCTTCGTTCCCTATGCAATCAAAGGGGGTGTCACCACCATAATTACCGAAACGATGGAATTCGTCCCGATGGCCGGCTACGAGGGAGTTAAAGAGTTCCTCGATTCAGCCGGGCAGCAGCCTATCAAAATCCTTGCCACCGCACCGGCCTTGATTTCCACGAGCAAAGCCCATAACGGTTTTTCCCAAGAGATGCTCGAAAAGCTGCTCGATAGAGATGACATCCTCGGTATTGGAGAATCTTTCTGGCAAGCGGTACTGCAAGAGCCGCAGGCAATGGCGACAAGGTTCCAGGCCGCCCTCGATCGCGGAAAGCGCCTCGAGGGACACTCTGCGGGCGCCAGGGGGAATAAATTGGCGGCCTATGCCGCTACCGGAGTCTCCTCCTGCCACGAACCGATCACCGTCGAAGAGGCTTTGGAGCGGCTGCGCCTTGGCATTTACGTAATGGTTCGAGACGGCAGCGTTCGAAAAGACCTCGAAAATATTTGCGAAATCAGTAAAACCGGCGTGGATCTGAGAAGGCTCGTTCTGGTCACCGACAGTATCGAACCTGCGGAACTGGTCGAAAAGGGCTATCTCGAAGTCGTCGTACAAAAGGCCATTGACTGCGGCTTTGACCCTGTTGCCGCCATTCAGATGGCTACCCTGAACGTGGCTGAACATTTTGGCCTGGACTCCGTCATCGGCGGCATTGCGCCCGGCAGATGCGCCGATATCCTGGTGCTTCCCGATGCGAAAACCATTGCGCCCGAGGTTGTTATCAGCAACGGCCGTATCCTTTTCAAGGACGGAGAGCCCCTGGCCGCGCCGCGAAAGCATCGCTATTCCGACAGCTCACTTCACAGTATCAGGCTCCAAAGACCCATCACACCTTCGGATTTTGACATTCGCGCCGACAGCGGATCGAACGGTCCGGTCACAGTCCGGATAATCGAGATGGTGAGTAATCTCGTGAGCAAAGAATCGCATGTGGAAGTTTTTCCGGTAGACGGGAAAATTCCGGTTGACCTCGGGCGGGATATCGTCAAGGTGGCGGCAATCGATTACAGACACAGCCCCGGCCGTTCGTTCACCGGGCTGATAAAGGGGTTCCGGATTCAAAAGGGCGCAATAGCATGCAGCGCCGCATGGGACTGCTCGAACATCCTCGTCGCCGGGGCCGACGAAAAAGATATGGCCGCCGCCGCAGAGAGAGTCCGGCAACTGCAGGGCGGAGCTGTCGTATGCCGGGACGGCCAAATAGCCGCCGAATTGCCGCTTCCGATTTTTGCGGTTTTATCGGATCTTGACATGGAGCCGCTTGCCGAAAGAATCACGGCGGTGAGGCGGGCAGCGGCGGAATTGGGCATTCCCTTTCCCGACCCGCTGCTTTCCTTGTGCATTCTGACCAGCGCGGCGATTCCCTACTTAAAAATCTGCGAAGAAGGCCTGGTCAATCTAAAGGACGGTAAAACGTATCCTATCGAGGTGCGTTGAACCCCGGGGGCGTTTTCTCTCCCTTAAGCTCATCCCTCATAAAATCCCCCGCCGGTCTTTTTGCCAAGCCTTCCGGCCCGCACCATCTGTTTGATGACCTGCGGCGCGCCGTAATTGCCGTTGTTAAACTCTTCGGCAAAATATTCCATTACGAAGTAGGCGATGTCGACGCCGGTGTAATCCATCAGCTCAAAGGGACCCATAGGGTAGTTCAGCCCCAGCTTGACTGCGGTATCGATATCTTCCACGGAGGCTACGCCTTCCTGCAGCAGGCGTGCGGCCTCTACGAACTGCGGAAGCAGGATGCGGTTTACCACGAAGCCGGGGGAGTCCTTCTTGACCTCGATCGCCTTCTTACCAAAAGACTCCGCCAACGCCCTGGCCGTCGCGATGGTCTCATCGGAGCTCTGCAGCCCCCGTATCACCTCCACCAGGCGCATAATCTGGGCAGGGTTGAAAAAGTGCATCCCGCAAACCTTGTCCGGCCTCGTCGTACTTGCACCAATCGCAGTGATCGACATCGAGGAGGTATTGGTCGCAAGAACTATCTCCGGCCGGCAAATGGAGTCGAGCGACTTGAATATCTCTTTTTTCAAATTGAGGTCTTCTATGGCGGCTTCAATCACAAAATCGACATCGGCAAGGTCTTCCAGGGCGGTTGTGCCTTTGATTCGGTTCAGGGCGGCCTGCCGCTGTTCCTCGCTCATTTTTCCCTTTTCGACCGAACGAGCCATAAATTTGGCCATATTCTGCCTGGATTTTTCCACATAGGAAATGTCTATATCGCGCAAGACCACTTCATAACCATTCATGACCGCTACGTTCGCAATCCCGGTGCCCATAGCCCCGGCGCCTACTATGCCAATTTTGTGCACATCCATATTTTCCCCTCGACATGAATAAAGAGCGTTTTAGATTAAGTTCTCAAGTTCTAAAGAAGTTCAGCAAATGTATAAACCAGACCCGCGGGAAACGGGGCGGGGGGAAAACCCCGCCCCGACAAATGGATTAACCTCGCCTGCAAAACCATCCGGGTTTTCCGGACCGGCTCTATTTAGGTCTTTCGTCAACGACGCGCAGAGCTTTCCCCTCGCTTCGCACGAGGCCCTTCGGTTCGACCAGTTCCACCGTCACGCCAACGCCGGCAACCCCTTTGATATGCTCGGTTATCTTCTTTTCGACATGCGTAACTTTACCCGGACCCGCCTCAAACACCTCTTTTTTGCCCTCTACCCGGATGATGAGTTCATCGAGGTGCTTTTTCTTTCGCACGACGAGCAGGTACTGAAGAACGATTTCATCATTGAATTCGGAGAGCAGCGATTCGACTTGGGACGGAAAGACGTTGACGCCGTTGATGATGAGCATATCGTCGGTACGCCCGGTTATCCTGTCCATTCTTACCAGGGTGCGCCCGCACGAACAGCGTTCCCTGGTGAGCGTTGTAATGTCCTTGGTTCGAAAACGAATCAGGGGCATGGCCCGGCGCTGAATGGCGGTGAGCACCATCTCGCCCCTTTGCCCGTCGGAAACCGGCTCGAAAGTGACCGGGTCTATGATCTCGACCAGGAAATGGTCCTCATTGATATGAAGGCCGTTTCTCGCTTCACACTCAAATGCCATTCCCGGACCGCCAAGCTCGGTGAGCCCGTATGTGTTCATGGCCATGATCCCCATCTTGCGCTCGATCTCGTCGCGCATGGCCTCCGACCAGGGTTCGGCGCCGAAACAGCCTACTCGCAGCGGCATGTCTTTTACCGGCATGCCCATTTCTTCTGCGCGCTCGGCTATGGTCAGGGCGTAGGAAGGCGTGCTGAAAAGAGCCGTGGCGCCAAAGTCCCTCATCAGCATGATCTGTCTTTCGGTCATTCCGGAACTGGTCGGGACTACCGCGCAACCGATTTTGGTCGCTCCCTGATGAAATCCGAGGCCGCCGGTGAAAAGTCCCATTCCGTAGGCGTTCTGCACTATATCTCCCTTCCGCAGCCCCGCCGCCCAGAGGTCCCTGGCCATGCATTCCGCCCACTGATCGATGTCATCGGCCGTGTAAGGACCGGTAATAGGCTTGCCGGTGGTCCCGGAGGAACAGTGAATGCGCACCACCTCATTCATGGGAACCGCGCAAAGCCCGAAGGGATAATTGTCTCTCAGATCGTTTTTCACGGTAAAGGGAAGTTTTCTTATATCAGCCACGGACTTCAAATCGTCCGCCTTGACGCCGGCCTCTTCCATCTTTTTGCGGTAAAAAGGGACCCTTTCCATCACCCAGTTCACCGTTTCCTTCAACTTGGCAAGCTGGAATTTCTGCATTTCCTCTAGCGGCATGCACTCAAACTCATCGTTCCACGGCATGTTTAGCTCCTTCCTGTCCGGGCGGCTGCAAAGCCGAGTTCGAAAGCTTTAAGGTTTATTTCCACAAATGCCTGTTTGACTTTGGTCCGAATGGCCTCTTTCACGTTTTCAGGCGAAACCGGGATCTTTCCGGTCTGCATGGTCGCCCCCAGCAGAACCATGTTCACAGCCAGGGTGCTTCCCGCCTGCTTCGCCAGCTCCATGGCATCCACCGCAATGAGCTTGCCGGTTTTTGCGCGAATCAACTCCTGAAGTTTGGCCAGGTCCGGATAAACGCCTTTGCCTATCGCAACGGTAAACGGGGGCAGCGGCGCAAGATTGGTTACCACCACCGTATCCTTATTGCACTTTTTCAACGCCCGCAACGTCTCCGAAGGCTCGAAGCCCACCAGAACGTCCGCCTCGCCGTCCGAGATGACCGTGCTGGCGCCATCTCCAAACAGCATTGCCGATTCCACGACCCCGCCCCTCTGGGCCATGCCGTGAATTTCACTCATGCGAACAGGAATGTTTGAAAGAAGCGCAGCTTCTCCCAGTATACTCGACGCCAGAAGGTTTCCCTGTCCGCCGACCGCCACAATTATCAATCTTGTCGTGTTCATTTTCAATCAAGACTCCAGCATCAATGGTCTTCAGTCTTTTGCCGGTATTATCGCGTTTTCAGGACATATTTGCGCACATACCGCACACCCTGCGCATAATCCGGCATCTATTTGAACTTTTCCATCTTTTGAGAAAAAGGCAGGACAGCCCAATTCGTCGATGCAGTTCCGATGACCTTTGCATCTGTCGCTAATTCTGAAAGTCCGTTTGCTGTCGAGTTTCAATGCCTTGGCGTAGAGGGTGCAAATCTGCCTGGATATCACGACCGACACGCCCTTGAATGCAAGCGCCTCCCTGACCGCCTCGATACTTTTCTTGACTTTCAGGGGCTGGATCACCGTTACAAAGGGAGCGCCGACCCCGCGCACAACTTCTTCGATGGAAACGCGGCCGTATCCACTCAGGTTGAGTGTGCTCATGTCCACGCCCGGATTGGGCTGATGGCCCGTCATGGCGGTCGTGCCGTTATCGAGGATAACCAGGGTCATGTTGTGATTGTTGAATATCGCGTTTATCAGGCCCGGAATGCCGCTGTGGAAAAATGTCGAATCGCCGATAAAGGAAATGACTTTCTTGTCGGTAGATTTTGAAAAGCCGCATCCCGCGCCCAGTGAAGAACCCATGCAGAGCAGATAATCGGCCATTTCAAGCGGCGGCAGAATGCCGAGCGTATAGCAGCCGATGTCGGAGGGGTAAATGGTCTGCATCCCCTCGGCGGCCTTTTTGACAATATAGAAGCTTGCACGATGAGAACAGCCGGCGCAAAGATTAGGCGGGCGTTGCGGTATCTCCGGAATGTCCGATAAATCCGGAAGAACCGCAGGAGTGTACGAGACGCCGAAATAGGCGGCCATCGCTTTGCGGACCATCGCAGGGTCGAATTCATAGAGCCTGGAGAGCAGGTCGGGCGCTTTCCCCTTGATGGGAATGGTCAGCCCCTCTTCCTGGGCAAACGCTTTGACCGCCTCTTCCATGTAGGGTTCGCCCTCTTCAACTACCAGGACCTTTTCACATCCGGCAAGAAACGTCTTGATCAGCTTCTCGGGCAGCGGGTGCGAAAACCCTATCCTCAGAATCCTTACCCTGTCCTCGATCCCGAGGTCCTTTATCCCGTCACTGACATAATTGTAGCTGACGCCGTTGCATATGATCCCCCATGTGCCCCCGCCCACAGTAAAATTATACCCGCACGTCTCCGAAAGCCGCTTTGCTTCCTCCAAATTTTTCAAAAGCTTTACATGAAGATTTCGGGCGACTGCGGGAATGGGGACCCACCGGAAGGGGTCTTTTTCGAAATCTCCCGTCGTCTTTACCGGCAAAAGCTCACCCGGAGTGACGACCCCGGTCGAGTGGTTGATCCTGGTGGTGGTCCGAAACAACACCGGTTCGCCTACCTTTTCGGAAAGATCGAAGGCGTAGCGAACCATCTCCTTTGCCTCCTCCACCGAGGAAGGCTCAAGGACCGGAATCCCGGCCAGCTTTCCATAATAACGGTTGTCCTGCTCGTTCTGGCTCGAAAACATCAGGGGGTCGTCGGCAGTCACTACAACCATGCCGCCTTTGACCCCAAGGTACGCCAGAGTCAGCAGCGGATCGGCCGCCACATTCAACCCCACATGTTTCATGATGGCCATGCTGCGCAAGCCTGAACAGGCCGCTGCGGCTGCAACCTCGAGCGCCACCTTCTCATTGGCGCTGTACTCGAAATAAAGATCACTTTCACGAGACATCTCAAAAAGAGCGTTGCTTATCTCCGAAGACGGCGTGCCCGGGTATGTGGCGCCCACTGCCAGACCGGCTTCAACAGCCCCCCTGGCAATTGCTTCATTGCCCAGAAGGAACATTCTCCGGGCGCTTTGGCCCGCAAGTAGTTTGTGCATTTTCGTTCCTTTGTCAGTGCATTGCGTGTGTTCCTGCGACCGGGCCGCAGGTTACGACCTGTGCAGACCACCCTGTTTTGAGCTTTGAGTAGGCAGAGTAGAAAAAGAGAATAATGAACAACAGGGGCTGGAACTTGCCTCACAGAGCGATTTGGCACATCGAATGAAGCGGCCGGCATTCATATTTAGCTATAAAGTGGCTATTATATAGTGTCAGTTTCGATTGCCAGTCAAGTGAAATTGATCGACATGAAAAATATTTACGGCCGTAATCTTTTTAATGATAACCTCACCCCTGAAGAGCATTCCGGCGGCGTACAGCGGCAAAATCGGTCAGGTCGTTGACGATGCGAGAGGAAGGATTAATAAGGTGAATGAATGGAAAACCCTGGAGACATCTGCGGGAAAACTGTCGGTTGTGACCTTTGCGACTTTCGAGGACATCAGCAGGCTCAAGTTCGACCGGCAGTTCGGGGAGCACTCCGGGTTCCGGTCGCTATACACCAGAAGTGAAAGCCTCATGATGAGGGCGTGCGAACAGGAAGTAAACGTGGTGATCGCAGTCTGCGAGAACACCATAGTCGGTTTCGCTCTGTTGGCCTGCCCGGATGCCGACCAGCGGTGGGCCGGCCTCGGCCCCGGGAAAGTGCTGGAGGTCAAGGCGATAGAAGTTGTCCGCAGTTGGAGGAAAAGTGGACTGGCAAAGGTGCTCGTGGAAGGAATGCTGTCTTATCCCCGGGTGGAAGAAAGGATTATATATCTGGTGGGCTATACCTGGATCTGGGATCTGGTGGGGGCCGGATTGACCGGAGCGCAGTACCATCGGATGATGGTGCGTCTTTTCCAGCCCTTCGGGTTTACCGAGTGCAAGACCAATGAACCAAATATTTGCCTCGATCCCGATAATCTTTTCATGTGCCGGACCGGAAAAAATGTAAGCGACCGGCTCAAAGACGACTTCAAGTGGCTTTCGTTCGGCGTGTATCCCCAATAAATGACTGTTGACAAGCCAAATCGATTAAAGCTACAGTATAGCCGTATTATAGCCGTTACTCCCCTGGTTGAGCTTACATCTTGAACAGGGCCGTAGACGGCGTTCTCCGCGCGCCAACCCTTTAAGGTCTCATTCAGGCTGAAATTCTAGCACCTACAACCCGGCGCCTGCCTGAGAAGGGCTAAGCGTCGCCATGGAGTTCAGGAGAAACAGGGAATGATCGCATTTCCCGGAAAGGAAAAAGGGCCATGAAGCTCAAGCAACTCGTCGTATCGATCGAAAATTCTCCCGGCCGCCTTTACCAGGTCACCGCCGCCCTGGGCGAGGCCGGGATAAACCTGAGAGCGCTCAACCTGGTGGACACGGGGGAATTCGGCCAGTTGAGGCTGCTGGTCTCCGATATCTCCAAGGCCAGGCGAATTCTTATGCAATTGCAGTTGCCGGCGTTCATAAACGAAGTGGTCGCCGTGCTTATCCCCGATGTTCCGAAAAGTCTGGCCAATATCCTGGGTCCATTGAACGACGCCGGCGTTTACGTCACCAGTATGTACTCCTTCATCGGTTTTGCGAAGCAGGACAAGGCGGTTATGATCTTCCGGTTCACGGACAACGATAAGGCCATAGAAGTCCTGCAGAAAAGCAATGTAACGATTCTGGACGCAAAGGCTTTCGGCATACTGGAAACCGGGGGCGCATAGAAAAGGGGTACGCTATGAGTGAAAACAATCCTGACTTTGTGGCCAAAAAGTTTGCAGTAGTAGGCGCTGGGCCGGTCGGTTGCATAGTTGCAGCCTTCCTCTCCAAGGGCGGCTACGATGTTATCCTCTGCGATGTTATACCCGCCCTGGTCGACCCGGCGGCAACTACCGGCATTCACATCGAGGGGGCTGAAAATCTCCACCAGACGGTCCCGCATATCTGCCACGGAGTGGAAGAACTGGCGCATTTCGATCCGGACGTTATTTTCATCACCGTCAAGGCGACCGCGCTGCCGCTTATCTCTTCGGCGATCGAGGAATTCCACCGGGAAGGCAGGTACGTCGTCAGTTGGCAAAACGGGATAGATACCGAACTGGAAATAGCAAAAGCGCTCGGGAAAAAACCGGTGATGAGGGGTGTGGTGAACTGGGGATGCGGCCTAAAAGGCCCCTGCAGGGTCGAAATGGGGTTCCACCACCCTCCGCACTTTGTTCAGGAGCTTGCCCCCCAATCGGCCCATGCAGCGGTTGAAGTCGCAAGGGTATTGACCGAATGCGGCCTCCCCACAGAGCATACCGATAAAATCATCTCCATGGTCTGGCGAAAGTCGGTGCTGAACGCCTGCATGAACCCCGTGTGCGCGGTTACCGGCCTCACTATGTCCCAGGCCATGAAGGACCCCATCGTCTTCGGGATCGTCGACGCGCTGGTAAAAGAGTGCATCAAGGTGGCGCGCGCAAACGAAATTTTCCTTGGCTACGATTTCTATCCGCACGCTATCGAATACATGAGCACCGCGGGCAACCACAAGCCTTCGATGTTAATGGACATCGAGGCCGGCAGACGCACGGAGATCGATTTCATGAACGGCAAGTTCGCCGAATACGGAAGGCAGGCCGGGATTGAAACTCCTTACAACATAACTCTTCAATCGCTGGTAAAAGGCCTGGAATCGGCGATTGAGTCAAAAAAACGAGATGCCGGGCTATCCGGAACTATAAAGAAATGAACCGTACATTCGTTGGCGTCGATGTCGGTTCTTCCCGAACCAAGGTTGCTCTGCTCGACGAGGGCAAGAACCTGCTCGGGTATGCAGTCAGAAAATCGGGTGTCGATTTTTCGGCAACCGCGCTCGAAGGCCTTCGAGATTCGCTGGACATGGCCGGACGGGCCGATACCGACATTGCATACACAGTGTCCACAGGTTACGGCAGGGCCAACGTCGCCTATGCGGATGAGACGAAAACCGAGATCGGGTGCCACGCCCGCGGATGCTATCACTATTTCCCCCTGGCCATTACGATCATCGATATCGGTGGCCAGGACAACAAGATAATCAGTTTGGACGGGGAGGGACGCCGCACCGGCTTCAAGATGAACCGCAAATGTGCGGCCGGCACCGGCGCTTTCCTCGAAGAGATGGCTTTACGGCTCGATATTCCCATCGAGAACATGGACGCGTTGGCCAGGCAATCGACCGATATGGTGAGGCTGGGCAGCTTTTGCACCGTTTTCTCGGCTACCGAAGTGCTGGAAAACATTCGAAACGGGAAAAAGGTTACCGACATTGTGAAGGGAGTTTTCTTTTCGGTGATCCAGCGTATTATCGAAATGGATTTGCTTTCGGAAAATGTCGTCATGACAGGGGGTGTCGTGGCCAACAACCCCTACATCGTCACCATGACCGAAGAACAGATCGGGCGAAAAATATTGGTTTCCCAACACCCGCAGTTGACCGGCGCGATCGGGGCGGCCCTCTATGCCATAGAGGGTTCGAGGAGCGGGAAAGGAGTAAGGCGTGGCTGAAAAGGAAGTCAGGCCGAGGCGGCTTAAAACCGCCTCGGATATCGCCAAATTCATGGCCGATTACTATTACGAACTCGACGAGGCATCCAAATCGGGCAGTCGAAAAATTGCCTGGTGCACCAGCGTAGGGCCAGCTGAAATCCTGAGGAGCATGGGTTTTCTCACTTATTTTCCCGAGACTCATTCGGCATTGATCGGGACCAGGAAGATGGCCGAAGATTTTATTCCTTCGGCCAACGCCATCGGCTATTCGCCCGACATCTGCTCCTATTTGACTTCCGATATCGGTGCATACCTTCAGGGAACGACCCCGCTGGCAAAAGCCTTTCCGGGAATCGAGCGCATTCCGGGGGCCGACGTGCTCGTCTACAACACCAATCAGTGCCGCGACGTCCAGGATTGGTTTTCCTGGTATTCCAAAAGGTTCGGAGCACCCCTTTTGGGAGTCGAAACGCATAGAAACATCGAGAAGGTGACTCCGGCGCATACATCCTCGATTGCCGCGCAACTGGAGAACATGATCGAGCCTCTTGAAAAGATTGCGGGACGCAGGTTCGATATCGACGAGCTCAAAAACGCGGTGGCTCTTTCCAGACAATGTTCGGTGCTTTGGGAAAAATGTTTGGCCACAGCGTCGGCCGTTCCTTCCCCCCTTACCTTCTTCGATGCCACCACGCTCATGGGCCCGGCGGTCGTGGGAAGAGGCTTGCAGCCGGTGCTCGATCTCTACGGGCTGCTCCTGGAAGAACTCAACGAGCGGATCGAGCGTGGAGAAGGAGTAACCGAGGGACCCGAACGGCATCGCATCTACTGGGAAGGAATGCCGGTCTGGGGAAGGCTAAGCATGCACTCCAAGCTCTTCGGGGGCCTGGGCGCCGCGGTAATCGCCTCAACCTACTGCAGCAGTTGGATATTCAACGCCCTCGATCCTGCAGCACCCTTCGAGAGCATGGCGAAGGCCTATTCGGAGCTGTTCATCGTTCGCTCGGAAGATTACAAGGAAAAATACATCAGGGAGAAGCTCGAATTTTTCAAGTGCGACGGCATAGTCTATCACGATGCCAAGACATGCCCCAACAATTCGAACTGCCGCTATGGAATGCCGCAACGCCTTCAGTCCAAAACCGGCATCCCGGCTTTGATAATCAACGGCGATCTAAACGATATGAGGCTTATTTCCGATGAACAGACCAAGACCAACGTCGAGGCGTTCATCGAGCAGCTCGAAGAGGCATGAACGGATATCGGAAGTCGGAAAGGCGCAGCCATCCGATTCCGACATCCGACCTCCGACTTCTGATCTCCTGGAGGCTATTATGGCTAACTTCTTGAACTTGGGACAAAATTTCAAGGTCAACGCAAAGAAATTTCCGGATAAGCCGGCCCTTAAGGACCAAAGCAGAAGTT
>JAJYTC010000153.1 GCA_021793275.1 Deltaproteobacteria bacterium
AGGAAACAAATGTCCATACGTTTGCTGATTCTGTCTCTTGTCGTGGCAGCCGCCTCTTTCTTTATGCCTTTTTCTTTCCACCAGGTGCGGGGGCCTTTGAACCCTCCGCAAACCATCGCTCTTTCCCCCCCTGCACTTGCCGCGCAAGCGCCCTCCGTCAAGCCCCTGCACCGTCCTTCAACGACCGCCCCCGGAGCAAGGGTCACAGCTTCAGGAATCATCAGGAGCAGAGGGTTTACCACCTATATGTACGGCACCCACGTCCTGGTCGACGGTAACGGTCATACGCTGTATGCCCTGAAAAGCGATCACATCGATCTCGGCCGCTATATCGGCAAAGAGGTGACCGTTTCGGGTGAACTGATAAGGGGCTATCCTCTCGACGGCGGTCCGAAGTATATTAACGTCGTAGCCGTTTCACAGTGAAGCTTTGATATGATGCTATTCCCTGAACTAAGCAAACAAGTGAGGCCGTATGTTTCCTATTCCTGACCCCACCAGATTGTCTCCTCCCAGGTTGCCGCCATCGCGACCGGGCCCGTCATCCTCACCCCCCGGTGTGTTGCTGAGCCTCGGGACCTTTCCCCTGGGGATCGGCGCCATCATCTTCGGCTACTCGATGGCCTATGCCCACCTGTCGAGTTGGCTTGGCATCCCTGCAGCCATTTTAGGCCTTGTTTTGGTTGTGGCCCTGAGCAAAGGCCCGACACTGCTCCTGGGAACCATCGAGGCAATCTTCTACGGGGGGGTTGCATTCATTGCCACCGGCGGAAGGGACAGCCCGGGGTTTAATGCTTCGTGGGTTTGGGCAGGGCTCGCCGCTACGCTTTTCCTGGGGGCCGCATGGTTGGAGCGGAAGGAGTCGAGGGGGCTCGAGGCTGCAAGCGAGGGCCATGCGGACGAAGGAGTGTCCAACATCTTCTTCTCGGGGCCGACAGAGCGCCCGGAACTCCCGCCTGAACTGGAACCCTATGTTAACGAACTTCACAGCCTCTACCTCCGAAAGAACACCTTCGATTATTCCGCACGCAACGAGGCGCGGGCAATCGGCGAAAAGATCAACGCCGCCCACGGCTACCGTGGCATGGTAACGGTATGTGATACGCTGCGGTTCCTCATTCACGGCCGAGCCGCTCGCGAACTTGAAATGGTGTGGGATTACATCGGAGAGTGGAGAAATTAGACCGCTGTCCGTGTTTTGCGGGTGGACCGAAGCCCGGCCTGCACGGCAATTATGGAAGATCGGAGCCCTCAAGAACCGTTCGGTTTCCGATCTTCCGTCGTGCATGAGTTCAAAGAACTTTTTTCGTTTTACCCGCAGACTAAGGAAAATATCCCCCGTTCGAACGCCGGTTAATAATTACAAATGTGGCACTCGGCGTACGGACCGCAACATACATCCATCGCTTTGCCGGAAATGAACCTCGCGGAGCCGGAAAGCAAATTTAGAGGGGTTATCCTGCCAACTCTCGTCGCTGCCTTGCCCGGTGCAGGGACTTTGTTTTCGCACCCGGCCATCACTGAAACACCCGATAACATTGCCTCTGGTACTGGTATAACTACCGCCATTCTTTTCACCCCCTTTCTCCTTTAATTTCCTTGCAGCTTCCCTTGTAGAAAAAATGCCTTTAAAGTCTGTGCAATAAACTCCTTGTTTTCGTGGCAGTAGGACTTAAAAATCGAACCCCTGTGAACTTTTGCGTGAACAGGGCATCCACCGCCGCAGTAGAGCGCTGCAGAACATTTGAGGCATTCGGGAATATTGAGAAGATGACGTCTTGAGTACTTTTCTTTCAAGGCAAAGAATTTCACCTTTCCGCGGGAAAGAGTCCCAATACGCCTATCCTTATAGCCGGCCTCTTCATAACAATGGTAAATATCGCCAAGGGGATCGACGACGTAGAAAATGTCGCTTCCAAGCCCGCAGAATTTCACCTTGGGAAGCATTCTTCCATCCTGCATCGTTAAATATTTATTCAGGAAAACATAACTGGTGGGAGGGCGATTCGTTCTGGCGGCAACTGATTGAAATGTTTGCCGAAACATATCTATATCCGCGCTCGGGTTATCTTCGATGGCAAATGTGTTGATTGGCGCAAAGTAAACGCCGACCTGGGGATGACCCAGTATTTTTTCCTCCTCGAGGTAATCGACCAGTCTCCGGGAGGATTCCAATTTTCCGGTATGCATATGGATGCGTATTACGACATGGGTTTTCAAATCGATAAGTTTGCGAACGGCGGCGATCATGGCCCCGAAGGTGGGTTTGCCGGAGGCGGGTATCCGGTTCTTGTCGTGAAGCGACTCATCTCCATCCAGGGTCACCTGCACGCTTTGAATCTTTCCTTTCTCAGGGCCGATCAAATCCACCATTTCGGATAAGGTGGTTGCATTGGTGGCCACCGAAACGCTGATTGAAGGATGTTTCCTGGTGTAGGCAAGAATGCCTTCAATGGCCTCTCTGTTGGCGGGAAGCAAAGGTTCTCCGCCAAAGAGGGTAAACTGGAAATTCCCGGGGATTTTGGGAAACAGCTGCGGCAAATAAGTTGCAAAAAAACTGTCGACGAATTCCCGGCTCATAGGCGGGACCCTGGATTCATGGCCAAGGGATTTCTGATAGCAATAACTGCACGACAGATTGCAATTATACGTCAGGATGAAACTGAGATTTCCCATTTTGAGTTTTTTGTCTAACGCGGTGCTTTTGCCCTGAGCCAGGCGAACGAGATTTTTAAACTCCTCGAACTCGCGTTTGCCCGGCAAAGTTGTAAGATGCCCGCGTTTCAACAAGTGGTCTTTTTCTTCCGCAGAAAGAAAAGAGAGGTCGTTTCCATCGGAGAGCAGGTTTGCATATTCGGTGGGAACAAGATCGATACATTGGGTAGAGCCACTGTAAAGCAATGAAGTTCCATCGCCGATATCGACCTTGTTCAAGTAGCTGCTCGCTCGTAGATTTCGCATTTTCGGAAACCTCAATAAGGCTCGGCTCCAGCACCGAGTTTTTTCATGCATTGCAACAAGCCGCCATCGCTTCTAGTACTTTTAACCAAGACAGGCGATATAATCGCAAATAGAACACACATGACCTCTTAAGTATCGATCGATTCTCTTTTTGGGTGCAGTTCGCGCAACAGCTTAGACGCTTTTTTGTCTTGATCGTTTCACTTCAAAAATATTGGACAGAACAGGAGGGGAAAAGTTCCCATAATTTTTATGGCGCCTGCAGGGCGTGGGGTCCCGCCGAACGAGCGCCGGGAGGCGGCATGATGGCAAACCACGCATATTATTGCATAGTATTGATCATATAAGATTGGATAGCATCGGGCAACAAAAAAGTCGGAGCGTATAAGTCGATGGTAGAGGTCCTTCCGTTTCCTGGACGCGCCTTCCTTCCCTGAGTTTTTTATAACTTCCATCCTGTCCGGCTGGAACGCCTCAAACGAATTTTTCCAACCCTCTTTGACGAAACGGGATGCAAACAGTTCGATGCTTGTTGTAGAATCGATGGCCAATGGAACTTTGTCCAACCATCTCTGTCTAAAGTGTCAGGGGGAAAACGCTTGTTCCTTTCGGCCAGGGTCATTTCCAAAGAAGAAGACAAAGAGGACATTGACGCTTTCCTCCAGGGAGACCGTGATGGCATGAACAGGCTGGTGCTGCGCCACCAGGACCGGATTTTCAACCTGTGCTACAGGTTGCTCGGGGATGAGGGCGATGCCGAGGAGTGCGCACAGGAAACCTTTATAAAAGTGTTTCGGACTATTAAAAGTTTCAGGTTCGAGTGCAGTTTTTCAACCTGGCTCTACACCATTGCGCTGAACACTTGCAGGAACAAACGCAACTCTGCCGAGCACCTGTTTTGGAAGCGGCTGCTCAGATTTGGCCGGGATTCGGGCGAGGACGGACAGGAGGAGTTCCAAATCGAGGACCCGGCCCCCTCGCCCCTGGACATGCTGACGGAGAAGGAAAAGGAGGATTTGCTTCAATCCGCTATCAATACTCTTTCACATGACCACAGGACCGTTATTGTCCTGCGGCATATAGAGGAACTTTCCTACGAAGAAATATGCGAGATTACCGGATATAATCTCGGTACTCTAAAGTCCAAGCTGGCTCGGGCCAGGCTGCTCTTGCAGGCCAAACTGCAGCAGGAGTCGAAAAAAGGCGGCTGCCATGGAATGCTCTAAAATCAGGGCCATCCTTTTTGAACATGCGGATGTGGAAATCCCGCCGGAACTCCGGGAGGAAGTAAGTGCACACCTGGCCGTGTGCAAGCCCTGCCAAATGCTGTTCGAAGCGCTTGAGGAGCAGGCACGTGCGCTCGGGTCCATGCCGAGGCTGGGAGCGCCGGCAAACCTTTTGGAAAATGTCCGAAGCCGTCTGGAAAAGCCTTCGATGCTTTCAACGCTTAGGCATTGGATGCGCGCCATTTTCGCCGGAAAGCAGTTCTTTGGACTGGCAGGGGCGGCCGCGGCTGCAATGCTTCTGATTTTGACGGTCCATGTAGCTTTTCGGGATGAGGGCAGCCGGAAGGTTTTGCTTTCGCGGGCGCCTTCAACGGTCGAGGCGCCGGCGCCTTCCGTAGGGCCGCCTCCTCTCAAGGGCGCCCGGGCCCCGGGCAATCCGGCGCAATACGGCATCGACCGGTCCGCCTCCGCGCCATTTGCTGCATCCTCACAGACTCGAACTTTTGGCTCGCGGTTTTCGCCCAATACCTACGAGGAGGCAAAAAAGGCCCCCACTAGCCCCCCGGCCGGCAGGAAGCTTCACGGCCCTGCTTCCGCCGCCAGGAAAACTCCAGTGGTGGCCCTCGTATTGAAGCTTCCCGCAGTTTCCGCCGAAGGTGGAACCAAATGCGACCTGTTTGAGCCCAACGGGTTCAGCAGGCAGGAGGGTTTTTCCCCTTCGAACCGGGCGCTTTCCGGCAGCGCGGCGCATGGGGAAAAAATGCCTGCGCAAAGCTCGCCGAGACGTATTGCAAGGCCGGATGAATACCCCTCGGGCACATCCAGGCCCGAATTTCAAAAGGTCTTCTCCGAGGTTATACGTTTGGTCAAGCGCTCAAACGGGAGGGTGTTGAACGCCCCCGAAGCCGGGAGTAAAAACCGGTCGGGGATGCTTCTGGCAGAGGTCCCGGGACCTGACTTCCGTTTGTTTCTTGCCGGGATGCGCAGACTCGGCGAGGTTGAATTCAAAGAGGCCAAAGAGGTGACTCTTGCCTCCAATGCTGCAGTCCGGGTGTCGATAAGTCTGAAAAGCAAATGAAACCATGGCGCCATAAGTCTGATTCTCAAGTCAAGGCATGAGGAGGAACTTTAGCGACATGGAGTTTTGAATAGTCCTTTACTTTGAAGATGTGAATTTGTAGACTTAACGAAAATATAGAAATGAATGAGAGATAATAACAAAACTTGTTTCGTGCCTCACGGGGGGGTAGTGTCATGAAAAATGGAGAAGGCAAGAAGCCTGAAGATGTTTTCACCGGAGAGGTGATGGACAGGCGTAATGCTCTCAAGCGTATCGCCCGCACTCTTTCGGGTGCAGCTATCGTGACGGTCGGCACAGTGCTTCTCGGTGATCCAAAGGAAGCTTCGGCGGCATATGCCTCCTGGCAGGGATATTCGGCGTATGCCAGCTGGAGCTACAATAGGAATCGCTGAACAGCTCTTAAGCGGGGCATTTCCGAAGTGCCGTTTCCCGATCGGCTGTCATGGCGGTCACGGCCATTCAGTTGTGTCTTGCGGTTCTTTTGCCGTTGCGCGGCAAAGCATTATTTGCTCGAAACGACACTATGCCCAATATACTCCTGACCACTCTTTGCAACCGCTCCTGCCCTTATTGTTTCGCCGGAAACGAAATGCCCGGCCCTGCCAACTTGATATCCCGGGAAAATCTTATCTACATCGCCGATTTCCTCCTGGCCTCCGGCCAGCGCCACATATCCCTGCTCGGGGGCGAACCCACCCTTCATCCCGAATGCCTTGATTTCATTCTCTACCTGCTCGATCGCGGCTTCAACGTAACGGTTTTCACCAACGGCATCCTTGGTCAATGCGATCTGGACGAATTCAAACGGCATCTGGCGGGGGTAAGCGTCGAGCGGCTCGACTTCGTGTGCAATTTGAACAACCCGATCCAAACCCCTGCCTCCGCGCAGGAATCAGAGAAGGTCCATACATTTCTTGAAACCATGGGGCCCTGGACGACCCCGGGATTCAACATCTACCGGTTGGATTTCTCGCTGGATTTTCTGTTCGATTATATCGGCCGATACGGAATGAAGCGCCGTTTGCGCCTCGGGATCGCCCATCCGGTTCCGGGCAGCCGCACGGACTTCATCCAAACCGGAGAAATAAGGGAGGTGGTATCGCGACTCTACTCGTACCGGCGCTTTTTCGACAGGTTCCGTGTAAGCCCCGGTCTTGACTGCGGATTTCCGATCTGCAAATTCAGCGACGAAGAGTTGGGGTGGCTGCACCGCTTCCCCGGAAATCCTTTTTTCGGGTGCGGCCCTGCAATCGACATATCTCCGGACATGAGTGTATACCACTGCTTCCCTCTGTCGAAATATCACCGAAAGTCGCTGTTCGAGTTCGATTCAATGGCCCGGCTCAGGGAGCATTTCCGGACGATTCGGTCTGCAATTCAGGCCGAGATTGCCGGCATATACGACGAATGCGACGGATGTCAACGGCGCGAGGATGGTGTGTGCAGCGGAGGAGGACTATGCCGGATAGTTGGCCGCTTCGTTGACGAGGCGCCCATTAGACTGGCGGAGATAGAAGATGGAATTTCCGGTTATCGTATCTCCGGATAACGAGGATTTGCTCGAAAAATTGACCGGCCGCAGGGTGGCTCTCAGGGTCGGGCGCTGGGACCGCATCGCGGCAGGATTGGAAATGGTCCGGAAGTCCGGTTGCTCCCTTTTCTGCATCATAGTGGAATCGGACCGTCCCGTTGCGGACATCGACTTCGGCGATTGCCCGGCCGGGGTCCCCCTGGCGCTCATGGCGCCTTCGACCGGGCGGTTCCGCAGCCTCGCAAGGCATCTCGACATGCTTCGCACCCTCAACCTGCGGGTCTACCTTCCCTGGGACAGCGCTGAAAACCTGCCGGGTTTGCGGATCTTGTCCTCGGTAGGGATCAACTGCTGCGCCTACTCTGAAACCGGGTTGACCGACTGGGAGGCCTTGGCCGATCTGGCGACCTATGCCCTGCTGGAACGGGCGCCGCACGCCGCAATAGAGCCTTTTGCCTATATCGCCTCCAATTATAACCCTTCCGAATATCTTCACTGGGGCCGAGTCATGTTCGACGATCCCACATGTTTTGCGCATAGCGACGAAGCGGGGCGAGTCGCCCTGTCGAGATCGGAATTGGCGCGGGGCTGCTTTGTTGCTCGAAGCCCCCGGGAAATCTCAGCATGGCCGGAGCTGCCGGAGGTCCGGGACCGGAAGCTTTCCTGGAAACGCTTCTTCGCTGAAAATCACCCCTGCGCATCCTGCCCCGGCTGGAAGATTTGTCTTGGAAAATTCTCAGCCGGCCTTGCCCAAAACGGGGGATGTGCAACATTTTTTGAAGAGATGATAGACCTGGTCCATCGGTACAGGGCTATGCCCGCGCCTCGGCGGGAGGTCGAAATATGGCGACCGTGATTTTCAAGCCGACCGAAGCGTGTAATTCGCGATGCGTCTATTGCGATGTCATAAAGAAAAAGACCTCCGGCGCGAAAATGATGGATTTTGCGACCCTTGCGATCTTTTTCAAGCGGGTGAATGAATTCTTGCTCGAACGGCCCCGGGAGAAAATGGAGATCATTTGGCACGGCGGCGAGCCTTTGCTGCTCGGACCCGGCTATTTCGAACGGGCGCTGCTTTACCAGGAAAAATATTGCTCCGAGACTTTTTCACGCATCCGTCACAGCATTCAGAGCAACCTTACCCTGCTGTCCAGGGAATTTTTCGAACCGCTGAGAAAGCTCGGGATCACTCGCATAAGCTCCAGCTACGACCCGATCCCGCACATCCGCGGCATTGGCGCGAAAAGGGACTCCGAAGCCTACAACAAAAAATTCCTGGATTCGATTCAACTCCTCAACGAGGAGGGATTCGACTGGGGGGTGATTTATGTAGTAACAAAACAGTCCCTTGAAAAGCCGCTGGAAATATTCCGTTTTCTTACCAACCTGGCGCCCCGGGGCGGGCTGATGTTCAACCCTGTCCTCCTGTATGGCCCCGGGTTGGATCACATCAGGATTACGCCCCACGAGTACGTTAACTTTCTCGGCGCCATATTCCCCACCTGGTGGCGAGGTCGAAACGATTTCGGTTATATCGAACCTTTTTCCTCAACGGCGCGCAACCTGATTGAGGAGACCAAGTCGCTCATGTGCGTGGATTCGGGCGGTTGCGCCTACAGCCACATCGACGTGCTTCCCGACGGCCGCGCATCCCATTGCGGCCGGTCGGCCGACTGGGGGTTGCTGGACTACGGATGCATCCAGGAGAACTCCTTTTCCAGGATTTTTTCCGATCCGCAAAGAGAAATACTCGCCAGGCGAAACGAAGTCTTGCCGGAAACAGAGTGCAAGGGGTGCCGCTTTTGGAATGTCTGCCACGGTGGTTGCCCATTGGACGGGTGGTTGGCAGGTGGGTCGTTTCTCCACAAGAGCGGATGGTGCCGTGCGAGAAAGGCCCTCATCGAAAAGTATGTCGAACCGGCGGTCAACGGGGAGCGGGCTTTTGAAGGCAACGGGCTGCCGCATCAACAGCATCGACGCCCGGGCGCCCTGGCGCCCCCGGTGACCCTACGGAGCGAGCCTTACGGCGGAACTGACCCAATCCAGGGTGACGGCGCCCCGATATGGATCAATCCGATCGGGGGACTGGGCGACGCCCTGATGGTATCCTCGGTTTTGAAGCAGGTGTTCGACAAGTATCCTTCCCGTAAATACTGCCTCGTTGAGCGCACCAAATACAGAGAAATCCTCGAGGGACACCCCGCGATCGAACGTATCGGCTATCCCCCGCCCGATGCCGTTTTCGTGAGCACCGCTTACTGGCGCCACGTTGATTTCGGGCTTCCCGGAGCACGGCCCTTCCAGGTGCTTGGGCGCCTTTTCGGCCTCCAGCCGCCCCTGGAGGAGAAACTGTTCGCCCCATGGACCATCGAGCAAGACCCTTTTCTGGATGAGCGCATCCCCTGGAAGCGGTCCAACATTCTCATCTGCCCGGCTTCCGAATCCCCGAGAAAGCAGATGTCGATCGACAGGTGGGAAAACCTGGTCAGGATGCTGCGGGAAATGAATATCGGGGTGATCCAGGCCGGCAGATTGGAAGACCCTTACGTTAGGGGCGCCTACAGCCTGCTGGGCATGACCACGCCGCGCCTGCTGACCGGTCTTCTCGGACGTTTCGACGCCGTCATTACTGTGGATAATTTCGTCATGCACGCAGCAAAGTTGTGCGGCGTCCCGGCCGTAGTTCTTTGGGGCCCTACCGACCACCGCGTGTACGGCTATTCCGGGCATGTGCATCTCAGGGCCGAAAAAACCTGTGACGAATATCCGGGCGGCTGTATCGGCGCCGGCGCCGCCAGTCTCTACACGACGGTTTGTCCCAAAGGGTCCGCTCGCTGCCTGGACCTTATAGATCCGGTGAGCATCCGCCGGGCGGTAATGAGCATTCTACAAGCCGGTTCGAAAGTTGTCGGAGAAGTAAAAGACTCTTAGTATAGCAACACATCCCATTTTCCAGCCTGCTGGACCAATCGTGGAACCTTTTGCATTCCCCTTTGTCAAAGAGGGTTGAAAAAATCGATTATCAACCCATAGGACAAAGAAGGAGCAGCAATGAGGAATTCACTTTTTCCACCCGGCAGGAAAATACCGTTCATCCTGATTTTTATGATGCTTTTTACAATGGGCGTGACATTGATCAGGACGAAGCAGGCTGTCGCAGAAGGAACAAAGTCCGGCGACGGGACGCTATCGCCCTATTTCTTCGTACAGTCCGACGATCCCACCGTCGACCGTCTTCCCTTGAAATCCACCTCGGCCACAGTGAATATTTCAGGGATTATCGCCGACGTTGTGGTTACCCAAGTCTACAAGAACGAAGGCAAAAGACCGATAAATGCGATATACGTTTTTCCTGCATCGCCCCGCGCCTCGGTTTACGGCATGAAGATGACCATCGGAAAACGTACAATCACGGCGAAGATTGAAAAGAGGGAACAAGCCAGACATGCCTACGAACAGGCCAGGAAGGAAGGCAAAAGAGCCTCCCTTCTGGAAGAGAACAGGCCCAATGTCTTCCAGATGAACGTGGCGAACATCATGCCCGGGGACGAAATAAAGACCGAACTGCGCTACACCGAAACACTCGTACCCACGGACGGCGTCTATGAATTCGTCTATCCGACCGTCGTCGGGCCCAGGTATTCGAACCAGCCGGCCTCAGGCGCCCCCGAATCGGAGAAATGGTCCCAAAACCCCTATCTGCACCAGGGTGAACCGGCGCCATATTCCTTCGATATCAAGGTCAACCTTTCTACCGGTGTCCCCATTCGGGACTTGACCTGTCCTTCCCACAAGACGATCATCGCCTTTCACGGCAAAAATGAGGCAAGCGTCAAGCTGGACCCCGTTGAGCATGCCGGGGGCAACAGGGATTTCATCCTCAGATACCGCCTGGCCGGGGATCGGATCGAATCGGGCCTGATGCTGTACCGGGGAAAGAGCGAGAATTACTTCCTTCTGACTGCTCAGCCGCCGGTGCGCGTAACCCCTCAAATCATTCCTCCGAGGGAGTACATCTTCATTCTGGATGTCTCAGGTTCCATGAGCGGTTTTCCTCTCCAGATTTCCAAAAAGCTCGTAAAAGAACTTCTCACGCGGCTTCGTCCAACGGACATCTTCAATGTTATGACCTTTTCGGGGGCCTCCGACCTTTTTTCCAATCATTCCGTGCCCGCTACCCCGGGCAATATTCGCAATGCGTTGGATATGGTCAGACAGCACATGGGGGCCGGAGGGACCGAGTTGTTGCCGGCGCTCAAAAGGGCGCTGGCGCTTCCGCGAACCGAGGGTTTTGCGCGCACCATCGTCATCGCCACCGACGGATATGTGACCGTCGAACCGGAGGTGTTCGATCTCATCCGCCACAATCTCGGGGATGCCAACATCTTTCCCTTTGGTATAGGAACATCGGTAAATCGCTACATAATCGACGGCATGGCCCGCGTCGGCGGGGGAGAGCCCTTTGTGGTCGCGCGGGCAGATGAAGCGCCGACGGTCGCAGAAAAGTTCCGCAAGTACGTGCAGTCGCCGGTGCTCACTCACGTCAGGCTCGATTTCAACGGTTTCAAAGCTTACGACGTCGAGCCCGCGAGGGTGCCGGACGTCTTTGCAGAGCGTCCCGTGGTGGTTTGCGGCAAGTGGAAGGGCAAGCCTCATGGGACGATCACGCTGTCGGGCTTAAGCGGTCATAACAAATGGAGGAAGAGCATCGATGTAA